>JAZOCX010000152.1:0-4954 GCA_045596725.1 Eubacteriales bacterium | reverse complement strand
ATTCATAGGCTTCCTTACCAAAACTCCCGCAGCCAAACTCACCAGGTATAGCGTTTACCGAAAGGAGAACGCCGCTTTGTCGTTTCATGAAATCACCTCAAAACTATAAAAAGGGGAAAAGTATGTATTTTCGAAAAAAAGAATGTATTGCTATGATTTTAGCAGGCGGTCAGGGAAGCCGTTTGTTGGCATTAACGGAGAACACCGCTAAACCCGCCGTACCCTTTGGCGGAAAGTATCGACTGATTGATTTCCCACTTTCTAACTGCGTAAATTCGGGCATTGATACGGTAGGTATCCTTACACAGTATCAACCGTTACAGCTCAATGAATACATTGGAAACGGTCTTCCGTGGGGATTAAACAGCGCCAACGGCGGGATACACGTCCTTTCACCCTATTCCAAGAGTGCCAGCTCGGAATGGTATAAGGGTACGGCAAATGCTATATTCCAAAACATTTCTTTTATTGATCGGTATCATCCTACCCACGTCCTTATTTTATCGGGCGACCATATTTATAAAATGAACTATTCCCTGATGATGCGTGCTCATACCAATAAAAATGCCGATTGTACGATAGCGGTTATTAATGTGCCGATGGAAGAAGCGTCTCGTTTCGGTATTATGAATGCGGATGAAAATGATCTAATTTTTGAGTTTGAAGAAAAACCAAAGCATCCGAAAAGCACCAAGGCTTCTATGGGGATTTATATGTTTCGCTGGGAGGTGCTCAAAAAATATCTTATCGCTGATAATGAAGACCCTAATTCCAGCAATGACTTTGGTAAAAATATTATTCCACGGATGCTTGAAGATGATTATAAATTATACGCCTATGCCTTTACGGGCTACTGGAAAGACGTTGGCACGATCGATAGCTTATGGCGAGCAAATATGGACGTTTTGGGTAATCCGCCTGCGCTGGATATGAAGGAGGGCGAAAACCGTATCTATGCACGCAATTACTCCAACCCCAGCTCCTATATTGCCCCTCATTCCGAGATCGTTAATTCCTATGTCGCAGAGGGAAGCTCGGTTTACGGCAAGGTGTATGATTCTATTATTTCCACCGGCTGTGTCATAGAAAAGGATGCCGAGATATACCATAGTTTTGTTATGCCCAATGCGGTCATCGGCAAACACGCCATTATCCGCTATGCAATTATTGGCGAAGACGCCGTTGTTAACGCTAATGCAAGAGTGGGCGATAGCCCCGAATTCTATGAAAAGAACAAATGGGGTATTGCCGTTGTGGGCAAGGATAAGGTTGTTGCACAAAACAAGATCATTTTACCCAAAGAGGTCTATTAAGGGAGGGACTGCACTATGAAAGCCATGGGAATCATTTTCTCTAATATTTATGACAGCTCTCTTGGGGAATTAACCAGTCATCGTACTGTTGCCTCTTTGCCCTTTGGCGGTCGATACCGTCAGATTGATTTTGTGCTGTCAAACCTATCCAATTCCGGTATTTATAATATCGGCATTATCACAAAATATAATTACCGTTCTCTGATGGATCACCTCGGCTCCTGTGCCGACTGGGACCTAAACCGAAAGAACGAAGGCGTTGTCTTTCTGCCGCCCTTTGCAAGCGGGAATACCGGTATGTATAAAGGCAAGTTAGCCGCACTCCATTCGGCCGCCCATTTTATTAATAATCCTCAATATGATTACGTCGTTGTTTGCGATTCCACCGTGCTTTGCAATATGGACCTTCGCCCCGCAATCAAACAACACGTCAAGTCTGGTTGTGATGTAACGGTTATTGCTACCACCCCCAAAGAAAAAAGCCGAAAGAAATATGCGCTTATTCTAAGGTCCAATCGCAGAGGCCGTGTAACGGAGTTGTTGATTGACACTCGTGCACATGCCGATACGCTGATCGGTATGGGCGTCTTTATTTTCAGCAGGCAACTGCTGATTGAGGCCATTGAAGAAAGTTACATCAAAGGCCTTGCTCATTTAGAGAGGGACTATCTCCAAAAAAAATTCAACGAGGGCAGTCTGAAAATCGACAGTTATCCCTTTGAGGGCGTTGTGCTGTGGAATGAGGATATCCGTAGCTATTTTGCGAATAATATGGCGCTTTTAAGTGAAAATGTAAGAAAGAGTTTTTTTGATATAGAACGTCCGATCTATACCAAAGTCAGAGACGAGATTCCCACCTATTATGCCCCCGATTCTCACATATCCGATTGTATTATTGCCGACGGATGTGTCCTTTGTGGAAGGGTAAGTGAAAGCATTATCTTTCGTGATGTAGCCATTGAGAAAGGTGCGGAAGTCAAAAACAGTATTATTATGCAGGGAGCCCGAATCGGTGCCAACACTCGGCTTGAATGTGTCATTTTAGATAAAAATGTAACGGTAATCGAGGGCGCTGCGCTTATCGGCACCAAGACACATCCCGTTATTGTAAAAAAGGGAGAAACCGTATGAAAATCGTTTTTGCGGCAAGCGAAGCCGCACCCTATATCAAGACAGGAGGCCTGGGCGATGTTGCTCAGGCTCTTCCTGCCGCATTGGCTGAAAATCCGTCAAATGAGCTGTATGTTATCCTGCCGTACTACGGCAAAATCAAACAAAATCAAGATATCAAAACGGAATACATGGGTTATTTTTATACCGACCTTGCCTGGCGTCACCAGTATGTCGGCTTGTTCCGTGCGAAAAGCAATCGAAAAAATCTCCGCATCTATCTGCTCGATAACGAAGACTATTTTATGCGTATGGGTGGCATTTACGGTTATGATGATGACGGGGAGCGCTTTGCTTTCTTCTCAAAAGCCCTCTTAGATGCCCTCGTTTACCTCGGCATTACACCGGATATTATTCATTGCAACGATTGGCAAACAGCGCTGATTCCAACACTCCTTCACGCTTTTTACGGACGTGCGTTTGAGGGCACGAAGACGGTCTTCACCATTCATAATATTGAGTACCAAGGCAAGGCGCATCCCTATTTTTTAGGCAATGTTTTAGGCCTTCCTATCCAGTATGAAAATGCCTTAACCTTTCAAGAGAACATCAATTTTATGAAGGGTGGCATTCTTTCCTGCGATGCGCTTACTACCGTATCCCGCACTTATGCCAAAGAATTGTGCTATCCTTATTTTTCTCATGGGCTGTCATCCATCATCGAGGAGCATCGTTTTAAGCTAAAGGGCATAGTCAATGGTATTGACGTCAAGGAAAGCGACCCTGCGGTTAATCCTCATATCCCGCAAAATTACTCCTATGACGATCTGTCGGGAAAAGCCGTTTGTAAGAAACAGCTTCAACGCCGTCTTGGCCTTGTTGAGAGTGAGAATGTTCCTGTCATCGGTATCGTTTCACGTCTTGTTAAGCATAAAGGGCTTGATATCTTGTGCTATGCCTTAGAAGAATTGATGCAATGGGATATTCAACTCGTTATATTGGGAACGGGGGAAGCGGAATATGAGGAAAGACTAAAAGAAATAGCCTCTCGGCATAAGGATAAATTCTCTTTGAATTTATGTTTTTCGGAAAGCGTAGCTGCTCAGGTTTATGCCGGATGTGATTTGTATTTAATGCCCTCACAAAGCGAACCCTGCGGACTTTCGCAACTGATCGCCATGCGCTACGGTACCATTCCCATTGTTCACGCCATCGGCGGGCTTAAAGACACCGTCCCGCCCTTTGACCCAACCACCGGAGAGGGTCTTGGCTTTACTTTTGAACGCTTTGACAGTGCCGATATGTTAGATGCTATCGGCCGTGCCTTAACCATTTGCGGCGGCAATAGAGAGTTATGGCAACAAATTATTAAAAATGCTATGACAGCAGATCTTTCTTGGTCAAATCCTGCAAAAAAATATGAGTCAATCTATCAAGAACTAACAAGGAGTTCACACCATGTATAAAGACAAAGCACAACTGCTTAAAAAAATCAATGAAACCTGCACCCGTCTTTTTTCTTGTCATATCAAGGATACGACCGACAAGCAAGCCTATCAGGTGCTTTGTACTTGGCTTCGTGAGATCTTGGCTGAAAAACGCAAGGATTTTATCGATTCCCGTAAGGGGCAAGAGAAAAAGCAAGTATATTATATGTCAATGGAATTTTTGGTAGGCACCTCTTTGCGTAATAATCTCTTTAATCTCGGGATGGAAGCGGATGTTAAGACCGTGTTAAAAGAGCAGGGATTTGTTCTGGAAGACCTTTATGCCCTCGACCCTGATGCCGGCTTGGGTAACGGCGGGCTGGGGCGCTTGGCGTCTTGTTATCTTGATAGCTTAACGGGGAATAATTTGTGCGCTACCGGATTTTCCATTCGTTATGAATTCGGCATTTTTAAGCAAAAAATTATTGATGGTTGGCAGATGGAGTTTCCGGATAACTGGCTTGAACACGGTGAAGTTTGGTTACAGCCAAGAGCCGATGAACGGTATGAGGTGAAATTCGGCGGTAGGATCAGCGAATGGAATGATAACGGCCAGTTCCGTGTGGCGCATACCGACTATCAAAGCGTAATTGCCATGCCTTATGATATGTATATCTCGGGGTATGACTGTAAGGCGGTTAATAAATTAGTCCTGTGGAGTGCAACCTTACCCTCGTTTGATATGGGTGCCTTCTCCCGTGGGGAGTATGTTCGTTCATTGGAGCAAAACACGATGGCGGAGGTCATTTCTAAGGTGCTCTATCCGGCAGATAACCATATTGAGGGTAAGCGATTGCGTCTAAAACAACAGTATCTGCTGGTCAGCGCTTCTTTGCAAAGTATTTTGGCGGAGCATAAGAAGCAATACGGCACCTTGGATAACCTATCAAAATTTGTTGCCATTCATATCAATGATACCCATCCGGCGCTCTGTGTTCCTGAGCTGATGCGCCTTTTACTCGATGAGAACGGCTATGTGTGGGATGAGGCGTGGGAGATCACGCAGAAAACGCTTTCGTACACCAACCATACCGTTATGAGCGA
>JAZOCX010000151.1:0-4077 GCA_045596725.1 Eubacteriales bacterium | reverse complement strand
CGGCGCTGGTGTCTTTGTTGTCGTTGCAGGCGGTTATCTTGATTCAATGTGGGGGCAGTAAAAGCCTTCAACGGTGGTTAAATGGCATTACGGGCAGTGGGGTATGCATTGCGGTGCTTATTATGGCGGGTTATATGCTGATAAAATCTCATCGTGTTATTAAGAAAATTAAAGGGAAACGATAAATTGTATAAAAAGGGTGGATTTTCGCATACTACCTCTATCGGAGGATAGTATATGGATAAAAAAACCTATGATAAATTAGCCAAAAGCAAAACCCCTTCATCGCCTACATGGAAAAACTGCACCTTTGCTTTTTTAGTGGGTGGGGCTATTTGCACGATCGGACAATTACTGATAACTATTTTTTTAGGCTGGGGCATTGAGCAGAAAACGGCATCGACCTTAGCTTCCTGCTCCATTATCTTTTTAGGTGCTCTTTTTACAGGCTTTGGCTTATATGATAAGTTGGCAAAGTATGCGGGAGCCGGCACGATCGTGCCCATCAGCGGGTTTGCCAATTCCATCGTTTCGCCTGCTATGGAGTTTAAGTCGGAAGGCCTGATTTTAGGGGTAGGCGCGAAAATGTTTATTATTGCGGGGCCTGTCATCGTTCACGGCATCTTGGCGAGTGTCATATACGGACTCATTTATTGGTTGATAAAAGTGATATAAAAAAGGCTTGACCATATCGGTCAAGCCTTTTGCTATAAAACTTATCAATCTCCGTATATTTTCAAGAAGGATTTTAGATCTTCTTTTTGCGAATAGGTCAGGGAGGGATCTTTTTCAATCGTTTCTATGCCACTGAAACTAAACGTTCCTGAACAATTTTTATCGATATAGTCCATTTTGTCGGCATGGCTTAGCGACTTACCGTTATTTCGATAGGAGGCAGAACCACTACGGATTTGGGCTTGTTCGTAATAATGCTTATATATGGGTAGATCTCGATTGGAAAATGAGGAAGTTTGGGATTTGTTTTTCTTTTTTTCTTGCTGAATTTTTGCGGCTTCTTCCGCTTTTTTCTTTTCCGTAGGATCCACAGAAATCCAATAGGTACGTGCGGATTTTGAAAAAGTATTAACTTCATCGGCTGTTGCATAAAAGCAGCGAATAGTAAGGGTAAACAGTAAATGAAGCAAGGCATATATCAGGTAAAGCACGACGATAGCAATCAGAATGCCTATAATTCCCCAAAGCAAGTCCAGCTTGTGTGAAGTTTCTAATGCTGCATCTTTTGAATCGGATAGAGTATAGGCGGCATACACGACAAAAGCCACCAGGCCGGATACGAAGATACCGCCGCTAATGCGACGCCATAGTTTGTGAGTATCCTCGTTGTCGGTGTCGGGAGTGGGGAAGGTGCAGGTGTAGTCATAGAGCTGTTTTGCTTTTTCCGCAACTGTTCCCGATAGCATCGGTTCTTCCACTCGGGTAATTCGTGAGATGATCAATGCCGCCAAACCGGAAAGGGCAAACGGAATGAGATAAGCATATATCAGCGATAGGATAACGTTCACATCAGTTATACTGCGTGAATAGGTGAGGATACAACGGAAACCGCCAAAAGCAAGCAGTTGCTGCGGGGACAGGGTAGAAAGATATATCCCTATAATCAGAAGAAGGGAATGAATGGCAAACACCAGACTGCCCAAAGGGACAATCACCTTGCGTATAAGAACAGCGCCGGTCTTTTTCTTGTTGAACGCATAGGCATAGTCAATAGCTTCGGAGAGGTTTTGCGAAGAAATATCTTTCATCTTTTTCACGTGAAACACCTCGTATTATTGTAGTATACGTTTAATGTTAATCGGCCATCCAGGTGATATCAAGACCGACTTCGTCGCCGGTCATATCGGCTACGGGGTCTTTGTGCTCGGTGGTGTCGGGACGATCGGGGCCTTTTTCTTTCAGTATGGCAAAAAGACAAAACAGATACGGCAAAATGATGCAAGCAATAAAGAGTGGAACCTGCCGCTCTATGTTGTTTTCGCCAAGTATAACAGCAATACCGGTCGATGCCACGATGGTCAAAAGAGAAAGGATCCATATTTTGCGCTGGCGAATCCAGCCTACAATAATGGACAATACAAACGGTCCGAAGAGGGCGAGGGCTTGAATGGCGTTACTTTCCTCGTTGTCAAGAAATAAAACGCCGCTATCAATCGAATTTTTCAACAAATAGCCGATGTATCCCAATATGGCCGTGGTAAGAATCGTTGCGATGATTTTGAATGCGGGTTTGCTCGTCATAATGATTCCTCCGTTAATCCCCGTGTATTTTCAGATATAATTTCAAATCTTCCTTTTGCGCAAGGGTTAAGCTTGGGTCTTTATCAATCGTTTCCATGGCGGAATAACTATACAATCCCATAAATTTATTGTCGATATAGGCTTGTTTTTCTGTGTCGGTCAGTTTCCGATTGTAGTTGATTGAAGAACCGTTATAGCGCATACGGGCTTCTTCACGATATTGCTGATATAGTGGCAGATCCCGATAAAGAGGTGTGTGAGTTTCCTCTTTCTTAGGCTCAACAACAGGCTCTTGTTTCGGCGTGTCTTTATGCGGATCCTCTTTTTTGGGGGTGAGCTTTTGCTCGTAGGTACGAAGTGCTAATTTTACTTCCGATGACAGAGGAAGCAATAAGGATTGGCTGAATAGGATGCTGGTAAAAAAAGACCAGAAGAAAGTTATAATGCACATAAGGATGAGATATGCCGCGCCGGCAGACGGTACGGGAAGCTTGGCGATGCCGGAAAATATGTAAAAGGAAAATATCCACGAGACAACGGAAAGAAGAGGGGAGAGAATGCCGACCACGTATCTTTTACCCAAATCAAAATAACCGTGAGTGGTAACCTTAATGAGCTGTTCCATATCGGTGATTTCTTCTGGATCAAATTTCGAGAGGGTTGCGGGGCAGCGTTTTTCACCCTTTTTGGTAAAACAGGGATTTAGGATGCAGTGGGCAATTGCGACGCAAACGGTTGCGACAATCAAGGCTACGATATGGACCCAAAAGGGAAAGGGAACACCTTTTGTGAAATATTCATGAAAGGCCAAGTAACCGCAAAGAAAGGATATGGCAGAACAAATCAAATCAATTAACGGATTTTCTTTTCTGCTGACATAAGACTGAATCCAAATCTTTTTCTCAATATCTTTCAAGTCCTCTTTTGCTTTTGCAAGAATATCCTTGTTTTCCAAAACAGACACTCCTTATCGTTACTATCAAATCTTTTTCCAGGTTCTTCGGCTGAAAAGAATCAAAACAGGGAAAATCTCCAATCGGCCAAGGAGCATGGCAAAATTGAGGACAATCAGAGAAAAGTTGCTGTATCCTGCATAGCTGGCATAAGGGCCTACCGCTTCAAATGCGGGGCCGACATTGGATAGACAGGCCAACGTGGCGGAGAAGTTACTGAAAAATCCGTGTGTGGCTTGATAGGTGCCGGCATCCGAAACAATCGTTGTAACCTGTCCGTTTACGGGGTCAAACGCAAGAAGCAACATCGTTGCCAAAAAGATGAAAAAGTAAAGGGTAATAAAGGCAAAAATATCGTTGATGGTTTTCTGCTCTAAGGTTTTTCTTTCGAATTTTGCCTTGGGTACATAGCGGGGGTTGATCAATTTTCTTACGTTGATATAGGCGCCCTTTAAGGCGATAACAATGCGCGAGGTCTTAATACCGCCCGCAGTGGAGCCTGCCATGGCGCCGATAAACATAATGATAACAAGACTTGTCTTTGCCAGCATAGGCCACACATTGTAATCGGTGGTGGAAAAGCCTGCCGTGGTGATAAGAGATGCAACCTGAAACAGAGAATGGCGGAATGCCTCTTCTGTTGTATAGTTTTGCGGAAAGGCTTCAAACCGAGCAGCCAGGCTGATAAATACAAAGAAAATGGCTAAGGCAACCGTGACAAAATAGCTCTTAAATTCTTCGCTGCGCAGTACATCCCGGATCTTGCCGATGAGGACCAGATAGTACAGGCTGAAGTTAACGCCAAACAGAAGCAAGAAAGTAGCCATGACATATTGGGAGAAGGGATGGAACAGCTCCATGCTGCCGG
>JAZOCX010000150.1:0-5142 GCA_045596725.1 Eubacteriales bacterium | reverse complement strand
CCGTTGGTGCTTGTATCGGTCAGAAGCGTAGCCGTATCGCCTCGATCATTGATGAGATTAAGGGTGAAAAGATCGATATTATCAAGTATAATGCCGACCCCGCCCTCTACGTAACTGCTGCTTTGTCTCCTGCCGTTGTTCTTTCGGCTCAGGCTGATGAAAGCAAGAAGACCTGTTCGGTTATCGTGAACGACGATCAGCTTTCCCTTGCTATCGGTAAGGAAGGCCAGAATGCTCGTTTGGCGGCTAAACTGACCGGATACAAGGTCGATATTAAGCCTTTGTCCGCTATTAGTGGACAGCACTAAGGAGGCGATCGCATGAAGGTACGCAAAACGCCGATGCGCATGTGTGCCGGTTGCGGCGAAAGCAAGTCGAAGATGGATCTGGTGCGTATCGTGCGCTCTCCCGAAGGCGAGATCAGTATGGATCTGACCGGTAAAAAACCGGGACGTGGCGCTTATCTGTGCCGAAACGTGGAATGCTTAAAAAAGGCCCGTAAATCAAAACGCATAGAGCGTTCTCTGGAAACGGCGATTCCCGATTCGGTTTACGATGCACTGGAAGAGGAGATGGCAGGAATTGAAGGATAAATTCTTATCAAATCTCGGTCTTGCCCGTCGCGCAGGAAAACTCCTTCGCGGTAGGGACGAAACCTTTTCCTCGCTTGAAAACGGAAAAGGCTTTGGCTTGTATGCGGCAAGTGATATTTCACCCCGCACGGCGCGGTTGATTGAGCAGATGGCGGACTCCTGCCAGATCGCCGTTACCCGCGTTGACTACACCATGTCTGAGCTTGGCGATGCTACGGGTTGTAAGCCCTTTGGCATTTTCTCGGTCTCAGATCAAAACTTTCGTAAGATGCTGGATACGGCATTGGAGAATAAGGAGGCAGTACAGTGAGTGATACACCGTTAAAATATAAAATTTATGAATTCGGTAAGGATATCAACGTTTCGAGCAACGAGATTATGGATCTGCTCGAAAAGTATTCTACCCGTCCGAAAAACCATATGGCGCCCTTAACGGGAAAGGAATTCAACATTTTGTTGGAAGTGATTACCCAGCAGCGTGGTGCGGAAAATATTGACCAATATATGGAGATGCTCAATGCGCCCAAGGCGTTTGCGCCGGCACCCAAGTCCGAGCCGAAGCCTGCGCCCAAACCCGCACCTAAACCCGCTCCCAAGCCTGCGCCCAAACCTGAGGTGAAGCCGGAGCCTAAGGCACCGGTTGAGCGTAAAGGCCCCACCCCCAACGCTACGCAGACCATTTCGGGTCCTCCCGTTAAGAAGAAAAAGACGGGCGAGCGCAAAGAGCGTGGACAGATCGAAACCCGCTACGTGGATACCCGTACCGTTACGGTCGATTTGTCGAAGTATGACCAGAAGTTGGAAGACCTTGCCCCCGAAAAGGCGAGAGATCTCGGTCGTCAGTTCCAGAAACTCAAAAAGCAGGGCGGTAACAACCGCCGTCAAAAGGGCCGTAAGGAGACCGAGGCTGAAAAGATCAAACGTCTGGAAGCCGAGCGTGCCAAGCGTCCTCAGTTGCAGGTCGTTATTCCTGATGAGATCGTTGTCTTTGATTTGGCGGCAAAGCTTCACGCCACCAACGCTCAGATCATCAAGAAATTGATGGAGCTCGGCATTATGGCCACCGCTAACCAGACCATCGAATACGAAGCCGCCGCATTGGTTGCTGAGGAATTCGGTGCTAAGGTTACCAAGGAAGTGGTCGTTACTATCGAAGAGAAGCTGATCGACGAAAGTGAAGATATCGATGAAAACCTGCAACCCCGTAACCCCGTTGTTGTTGTTATGGGCCACGTTGACCACGGTAAGACCAGTCTGCTCGACGCCATTCGTGATACCCACGTAACGGCAGGCGAGGCGGGCGGTATTACCCAGCATATCGGTGCTTACAAGGTGTCGGTCAACGGACAGGATATTACCTTCCTTGACACCCCCGGTCACGAGGCCTTTACCTCGATGCGTGCCCGTGGTGCTCAGGTAACCGATATCGCCATTCTCGTTGTTGCAGCAGACGATGGCATTATGCCTCAGACGGTTGAAGCCATCAACCACGCCAAGGCAGCCGGCGTTTCCATTATCGTTGCCATTAACAAGATGGATAAAGAAGCGGCTAACCCCGATAAGGTTAAGCAGGCGTTAACCGAATATGAATTGGTACCCGAAGAATGGGGTGGTGATATCATCTGCGTTCCCGTTTCGGCACTTAAACGTCAGGGTATCGACGAGTTGCTTGAAAACGTATTGCTCGTTGCCGAGATGCGTGAACTCAAAGCCAACCCCGACCGTGCCGCAAAGGGTACCGTTATCGAGGCCCGTTTGGATAAGGGGCGCGGTCCGATTGCCACGGTGCTGGTACAAAACGGTACCTTGCATCACGGCGATACCATTATTGCCGGTACGTCGGTCGGTCGTGTTCGTGTTATGAACGACGACAGAGGCCGTTCGGTTAAGGTGGCAGGGCCTTCTGATCCCGTTGAGATCGTCGGTCTTGACAGTGTGCCCGAAGGCGGTGATATTTTCCACGCCGTTGCCGATGAGCGTATGGCGAGAGAACTGGTTGAACAGCGCAAATTCTCGGCGAAGGAGGAGAAGTTTACCGCTTCCACCGCCGTTTCTCTGGATGATCTGTTTGCTCGTATTCAGGAGGGCGCTGTTAAGGACTTCAATATTATCGTGAAAGCCGACGTTCAGGGCTCGGCCGAGGCCGTTCGTCAGTCTTTGGAGAAGCTTTCGAATGAAGAAGTGCGTGTTCGTGTTATCCACGCCGCTGTCGGCGGTATCAATGAGAGCGACGTTATGCTGGCAATGGCAAGTAACGCCATTATCGTTGGATTTAACGTACGTCCCGATGCCCCCGCCCGCGACAGTGCCGCACGCAATAAGATCGATATTCGCACTTATCGTATTATTTACGAATGCATCGAAGAGATCGAAGCGGCTCTGAAAGGTATGCTGGCACCCAAGTACAGAGAAAAGGTTACCGGCCATGCCGAGATCCGTCAGGTTATTAAGATTTCGGGTGTCGGTGCTGTCGGCGGCTGCTATGTTATCGACGGTAACATTCAGCGTGGTTGTCAGGTACGCCTGCTCCGTGATAATATCGTTATCTTTGAGGGTGCTTTGGCTTCGCTCAAACGCTTCAAGGACGACGTAAAGGAAGTCAATGAGGGTTATGAGTGCGGTATGAGCCTTGAAAAGTACAATGACATTAAAGAAGGCGACGTCATTGAAGGCTATATCATGGAAGAATATAAGGCGTAAGGTGAGCGTATGGCAGGACATAGAATTTCTCGTATCAATGCCGATGCTCAGCGTGAACTGGCTGTTATCTTGCGTGATTTGAAAGACCCGCGCATTCCGCAGATGACTTCGGTTATTGCGGTTCGGGTAACAGAGGATTTGAAATTTGCAAAAGTATATGTATCAATGATGGGTACCGATGAGCAAAAGAAGGCGGGGCTATTGGGACTTCGCTCGGCGGCGGGACATATCCGCCGTCAGCTGGCGGCAAGACTGGATCTTCGTCAAACGCCTCAACTCATTTTTGAGCAGGACGATTCGATTGAACATCTGTCCCGCATTGATTCCATTCTCAAAGGGATTCATATTCCGGATGAGGAATAATAGGGAGAATTATAAATGGGAACAACAATAGGAAGAGCCGCCGCAGCACGTATGCTGGCGGCGCAGGATCAGATTATGATCATCACCCATATCAGTCCTGACGGCGATACGCTGGGCAGCGGATTTGCGCTGTATCACGCTCTTTCGTCGATGGGTAAGCGGGTGTGTGTCGTTAATTCCGATCGGATCACGCCGAAATATTGCTTCCTTTCAGGGGCGAAAAGCGTGTTACGTCCCCAGTTCGAGCCGGAGTTTATTGTGGCGGTCGATACGGGGGATCTCTCCCTGATCGGCGATGCGCTGGCGGAGTATAAGGATCGAATCGATCTGTGTATCGATCATCATCCTTCCAATCCCCGCTATGCAACGTATAATATTGTTGACGCTAACGCTGCCGCTACCGGCGAGATTATGCTGGATATTATTTTGGCGATGCACGTGCCGATCTCTTCTGAGATTGCCGATGCGCTGTATACGGCAATTTCCACCGATACGGCCTGCTTCCGTCATTCCAGCACCACCGCCGCTACCTTGCGTAAGGCGGCTCGCACCGTTGAGCTCGGTGCTGATATGGCGAACTTAAACAACCATCTGTTTGTCGTAAAATCCAAACAGTTGTTTGATTTGGAGCGCTTGGCGATGGAGGGCATCCGTTTTTATCGGGACAGCACCATTGCCGTTATGCCCATCACGCTTCAAATGATGGAGAAAAGCGGTGCCTCAGAAGATGATACCGACGGAATTGCTACCTTGCCTCGTCAGATTTCGGGGGTTGAGGTGGGCATTACCTTGCGTGAGGTTGAGCCGAACGTTTACCGTGTGTCGGCACGTTCGGATGGGCGTATTAACGTCAGCAACATTTGTCAGCGTATGGGCGGCGGCGGACATACCCGTGCCGCAGGTGTACGCTTGACGGGTGAGAAAGAAGAGCTGATTGCCCGTATAGCCGAAGAGGTTATGACGGAATACAGGGAAGTGGACGGCGAATGAATGCGATCATTCCCTTAAATAAGGATTCGGGTGTGCTTTCTCGCAAAGCAGGACAAAAGGTTTCCTTCCTTTACGGCGAGAAAAAGCACGGCCACGCCGGCACGCTCGATCCCTTAGCCAGCGGTGTGCTTCCGATCTTGCTCGGTCGGGCGACAAAATTGATTCCTTTTCTTGATGATAATAAGGAATATCAGGCGAAAATGCGCTTCGGTTTTGCGACAGACACGCAAGATATCTTGGGAAACGTGCAAAAAACCACCGATTTTCGCCCAAAAAAAGAGGACTTTCTTGCAATTTTGCCCCAATTTTTGGGCGAAATTACGCAAATTCCGCCCATTTTTTCGGCATTAAAGAAGGATGGACGTCCGCTTTACGAGTATGCTCGCCGTGGACAAGCGGTGGAAATTGCGTCCCGCAAAGCCGTGATTACCCATTTAACGCTCGATGAGTTTGATGGGGATACGGCAACTATTACGGTTGGGTGCAAAACGGGCAC
>JAZOCX010000149.1:0-11306 GCA_045596725.1 Eubacteriales bacterium | reverse complement strand
GCTTGGCCTCCGACTTCGTTTGAGCAGGGATATACCAGTGTAAAACTTTATTTTATGCTTGGTCTCCCTACCGAAACGGATGAAGATATTTTGGCTATTGGTGAATTGGCGCAAAAGATTGTTAACCTCTATTATTCACTGCCCACTAAGCCAAAGGGTAAGAGCGTTAGTGTCGGCATTTCTCTTTCTACGTTTGTTCCCAAACCCTTTACGCCATTTCAGTGGGAGCCTCAATTAAGCGGTGAAGAGATCGATCGTCGTCAAAAATTACTGCGTGATAGCATCACAACGAAAAAGATAACAGTGAGATGGAATGATAAGCGAATCTCGGTTTTAGAGGCTGTTTTTGCCCGAGGAGACCGTCGTTTGTCTGCCGTCATTGAAAAAGCCTACCGTTACGGCGCGCGCTTTGACGGCTGGGATGAATTTCTGCGCTTTGATGCTTGGGAAAGAGCCTTTGACGAGTGCGGAATCGATCCGATCGCATACGGGAAAAGGGCGATACCGCTTGATGCGGTTTTGCCTTGGGATATGATTGATTGTGGCGTGAGTAAATCATTCTTTGTACGCGAAAATGAAAAGGCTCATTGCGCCGTTACCACACCTGATTGTATGTCAGGCTGTTCCGGTTGCGGTATTAGTCGCTATAAGGGAGGTGTTTGCGTTGGTTGATGTCCGTATCTTTTTTCAGAAAAAAGACGCTATGCGCTTTACGTCGCATTTGGATATGAACCGTGCCTTCACTCGTGCACTCTTCGCATCGGGTTTGCCTGTGTGGTTTACCGAAGGCTTTAATCGTCATCCTCATCTCGTTTTCGGACAACCCTTACCCCTCGGAATGGCAGGGGAGCGGGAAACGCTTGATATGCGTCTTACGGAAGAGGTGGATTCTTACACAATTGCTGATCGCTTGAATGAGCAGTTGCCGCCCGGAATTGTTATAATTTCAGTGGCATCTCCTGTTTACCTTCATAAGGAAATTGCCTTTGCGTCCTATGAAATTTCTATTGATCCTGCATACAAAGAGTCATTTGAGCAATTTTGGTCGATGCCGTCAATTATCGCCAAGAAGAAGACAAAACGTGCCGAGATTGAACTTGACCTTAAAAAAGAGATCCCTGAGTTGACATATTCAATAAGGGATGGTCGGTTCACGATCAATGCCATTATGCCCTGTTCATTTGAATGTTCGATAGGTCCTATTGTTTTGATGAAGGCTTTTGAAGAGTTTGTTGGTAATGAAGTTTTTCGTTATCATACTCGAAAAGAGTTTCTGTTAAAAGATTATAGTAGCTTTGCATAAGAAAACCCCTGCTCTGATGAGCAGGGGTTTTGTTTATAATATGATGCAGATCAATCCGTCGCTACCTTCGTTGATAATTCGTTCAAGTGTCTCCTTGTATTTATTTCTTGCTTCATCCGGCATATTATAAAGCTTACTTCTCAAACCATCATTTACAAGATCATAGAGCGATCGTCCAAATATATCGGTATCCCATACTGAATTGGGCGAATTCTTAAATTGTTCAAGAAGCTGTGAGGCAAATTCTTCGCTTTGATTTTCTGTGCCAATCAGCGGAGTAATCTGTGTTTGAATTTCAGCCTTAATCATATGCAAGGAAGGAGCACAAGCACGTAAACGAACGCCGTATCGACCCTCTTGCTTAATGAGTTCGGGTTCTTCAAGGATCAGTTCCTCTCGTGTCGGCATAACAACACCGTACCCGCAAGATTGTGCTTGTTCCAGCGCTTGTGAGTATTGCTCATAGCGTCTTCTCAGATGACACAGATCAATAACTGTTCTCATTAATGCGCCGTCATCTTTGATAGAAAGCTGAGAATGCTTGCTTAATATTTCATAGAAGTGAGAACGATCCACATGTATCTCCACAGTAGCTGTTCCGCTGCCGAGATCAGCCGATGATGAAGAACATTCTTTCGCATACTCATTTGATGAAAGCGAAGCAATATACTCGCTTACGTTGCGAATTTTTCCTTGCGGAAGGGGAGATTGCCTAACTGAGTTTAATAACGATACCTTTAATTCTTCATCATCATCAAGACAAGCGACCCATGATGGGAAGTTAATATTGATGGCTTTAAGAGGAAACTCAAACAAGACCATTTCCAATATCTTACGAATATCTGTCTCATTTAGTTCGGTACAATTACAGGATATCGAAGGAACTTGATAGGTTTAATGGATATGTTCTGTTACTGAGCAAGCACTTTCAGAGTGAGGATCACTACTATTAACAATAACAATAAAAGGCTTATCGATTGACTTTAATTCTAAGATAACACGTTCTTCGGCTTCTAAAAACTCATTTCTATCAAGTTCACCGAAACTGCCGTCAGAGGTGATAACGATACCGATTGTTGAGTGATCGGTAATCACCTTTTTTGTCCCTACTTCTGCAGCCATGTTAAAAGGAATAGGTTCAGGGAACCAAGGTGTTCGCACCATACGTGGCGTATCATTTTCAATGTAACCCAAAGCACTCGGCACAATATAGCCTACACAATCAATCATTTTGACCCGTAGACCGGCACCGCCCGAAAGCTCAATCTTTACAGCTTCATCAGGAATAAATTTAGGTTCGGCCGTCATAATGGTTCTGCCGGCTGCACTTTGCGGGAGTTCATCTATGGCTCGTTGTTTTTGAAAATCCCCTTGAATATTGGGAACGACAAGAGCCTCCATAAATCTTTTAATAAAGGTTGATTTTCCCGTCCGTACAGGACCTACGACACCGATATAAATATCTCCGTTTGTTCGTCTGCTTATATCGCTATATAACTTGTTTGTATCCATTGGAAACTCCCTCCATCTGTTATCGGTAAATCATATTATCCGGTTGCTGATTTTATGCCATAAACAAACAATTGTTCTAAAACCTGTCCGAGCAGTATATGCATAGTGTTAGGGAGGACAAACAATATGCAAAAGCAGTTGATGGATCTGTGTTGTTATCTTCCGCCCACAATGAGAGTGCTCTTGGAGCGAGTTGCGCTTACTGATCATAGAATCATTCAAGAAATTCGGTTGAGAGTAAATCAACCTTTTTCTGTTGTTGTTTCAGGTCAAAATTATTACGTCAGTCATCAAGGAGAGTTAGTACGCAATTATGAAAGAGCACATTATATTTCAATAGAAGAGATACAAAAAACATTTGCCAATGCTTGTGAAAATTCGGTGTATGCGTACCAAGATGAATTAAGAAACGGCTTTCTTACGCTAAAAAACGGCAATCGTTTAGGGGTTGCGGCAACAACGGTTTATCAAAATGATGCTATTCACAGTATTCGAGACGTCTCCTCGCTTTGTATTCGAGTAGCGCACGAGCATATTGGTTGTGCTGATGCTATTATTGAGCATATATCACAAAACGGATGGTGTAAGAGTTGTGCTATTGTTTCTCCGCCCGGAGGCGGTAAAACAACGATACTTCGTGATATATCAAGACAACTATCTGAAAAGGGCCATCGAATTTGTATCATTGACGAACGAGGTGAACTTGCTGCCTGCCATCAGGGGATTTCTCCATATCAATTGGGGCCTCATACCGATATTGTAAATGGATGCAGAAAAACAGAAGGATTACTTTGGGCGCTTCGGTGTCTATCTCCTTCCATAATGATTGTAGATGAAGTCGGTAGCGAGAAAGAAGCACAAGCTATTATTGAGGGGATTTATGGTGGAGTATCAACCATATTTTCAATGCACGGTAACAGTATCAATGGTGTCCTTAACAGAAAGCCGATGATGTTGTTAGCGAAGGCCGGTTGTCCAAACAGCATCGTTTTATTAAAAGATGTTACTGAGCCCGGTCAAGTACAAGAAATACGGGAGATGAGCTATGATATTAAAAATAATAGGAATTCTCATTGTTGGTGCGATTCCAATCTTGATAGGGCATTCAAAAAGTCGTCAAGTTTATGAAGAAAAAGAAGAAATTGATGCATGGATTCGTGTAATTTCCACTTGCGAACAAGGAATTTCCTATCAAAATTTGCCATTACAGCGCATTTTTTCGCAAATTTCGAGAGGAAAATGCGAAAAAATCGATCAAATTATCGATGAAATTTCAATGGGCACCATGCCAAAATCGGCTTGGGAGAAGGTATCAAGTGATTTATACAATGCGGAAATGCAAAAAATTCTCCAAGATTTCTTTAATCTTATCGGTTCAAGTGATGTTGATTCTCAACTGAAAATATGCGGTTTGGCGCTGGGCAGATTGAGACAACTGCAAGATGATTCAATAGAAAATACCGAGAAAAAAGCAAAATTGTATCGCACAGTTGGTTTTTTAACCGGTGCGTTTTTAATTATTATTTTTATATAGGGTGTCAATATGGAAATTGATCTTATCTTCAAAATTGCAGCAGTCGGAATTGTTATTACGGTACTAAATCAGGTATTGATTCGTTCAGGCAGGGAAGATCAAGCGATGCTTGTTGCCCTGGCCGGTGTCGTTGTTGTTCTTTTTATTGTTATTGAACAAGTAAGTGATCTGTTTAATACGGTAAAATCGGTATTTGGATTGTAATGGACGTTCTACGTATCATTGGTATCGGTATGATTATTTGCTTGGCTTCTATTGGTCTTAAAGGAAATAATCCCCAATTTTCGTTGCTGATCTCTTTGGTGGGTGGCTTTATTATATTAGCAACCGTTTTTGGCTGGCTCTCTCAGATTGTTACGTATTTTAATGATTTTGTGGGTCGACTGAATATTCCGATGCAGGGTATGACCATTCTTGTAAAATGTCTGGGATTATCATACTTGGCGAAAATCTCATGCGATACCTGCGTTGACAGCGGTGAAACGGCAACGGCAACAAAAATTGAATTTGCGGCAAAAGTGGGCATGCTTTTGACGGCCTTACCCTTGTTTGAAGATTTGATTGATGTCATCGTACAATTTTCAGGATAATGTCTATGTGGAAAAAATACCTTATATCATTTGTGATTGTTTTGCTTTTATTTATTATTCCTTGCGGGGCAACTGACTTTGACGGACAAGGAATCTTAGATGAGTTATACGAAACCGCTCCTGATGAAATCACAAGCGAGATGCAGGATGATCAACTAACAAGCGAGTCAATCAGTAAATTACTTGATTGGAACAATATCATCAACACCCTTACATCAAATCTGTCGGATACATTGCGAGATAACATGGGTATGCTTGCTTCCATTTTGGGGGTTCTCATTATTGTTGCTGTGTACGATGCATTGCGAGGTGGGTTTGCAGCAAGCGGAACGGAGAAAATTGCTGATTTTTTCTGTGCGGCAGCAATTGCCTTGGTCATTTGTCCGCCACTGATGCAGAGAACAAACGAATTAAAAGCAGTTGTATGTCAGTTAGCTGATTATATGAAAATCTCTTCACCAATTTTTACGGGATTATTAGTGGTATCTGGAAATACTGGCGTGGCAGCCGTTTTAAATTTCTTTATTTATCATGCATCTGTTTTCGTTGGGGAACTGTTTGCATCGGTTATTTTACCCTTGATTGGTACGTACATAAGTATTGCGCTTGCGGCTGCTATTAGTGATAATGAAGGGTTAAAAAATATATCATCATCTATACGTGCTATTACGGTTAAAGGGATGCTTATAATCTGTTCGGTATTTTCGGTATTATTATCCTTGCAGGGCGTTATTGCCGGAGCGGGGGATACGCTTTCGCGCCGAGCTATGAAGCTCGCCGTAGGGTCATTTTTGCCGATTACGGGAAATTTGATGGCTGAATCAGTGGACGCTTTTTTAAGCGGGGTAGGCATTATACGATCGGTTGCCGGTGTATTTGGAATTATGGTGGTTTTTTATTTAATTATCATTCCGATCTTGAAGACATTGGCGAACTTCTTGCTTGTAAAATTATCAAGTTTTATCGGTGATTTAATCGGCACGACACGTGTTCGGGCATTGCTTGGCGTTGTTGCCGACGGATACGGAATGTTGCTATCATTAAGCGCCAGTGTTGGTGTGCTGTTTGTGATATGTATGGCATTCTTAATGGTTTTTGGTGCATCGGGATGAATCAGATCAATGAATACGTGATGTTGCTGGTTGGTTGTTGTTTGGCAACTGGCGGGATAACGCTTTTAACGCCAACCGGTAATTATGAAAAAACCATCCGCTTAATCAGTAGTATTTTTTTATTGTTTTGCATCTTATCCCCACTAAGGGAATTTACACTTGAAGCAAAAGACTATTCCTCTTATCAGGAAGAAAATGAATCCGCCAAAGATAGCTGGGAATATTCAACACAGGTGTTGGAGAAAACGGTAAAAAAGAAAGCAGAAGAATGTGTTGTAACGGTAACGGGACATCAACCAGAAAAGGTATTGGTAAGAATATCAACCAATAATGAAGAATTTTTTGTTGATAAATTAGAGATTACTCTTATGGCGCAAGATGCATCAAAAATCAGTGCGGTAGCTGATTATACGGCAATGACGATTGGTGTGCGGCCAGCCGTCATAACTTCATAAACAGGTGAATAGAATGAAGCATATATCATCGATTCCAAAAAAGAGCATAACTATCTTGAAGAAGAATAAAGTATGGATATTGCTGATAGCGGTTGGATTGTTATTCATTGGTCTATCAACACTTCAAGGTGGCGAAAAAGAGGCTGTACAGTCCGATCAAGATTTTTGCAATAATTACGTCAATGAACTTGAAAAGAAGTTAGAAGAAATCGTATGTGATGTTGCAGAAATTAAGGAATGTAACATAATGATTACGCTAAAATCCGGTATTGAATACATATATGCAACCGATACCGATAGTCAGGACGGTGAGCAAAACAGTCAAAATGAAGAAAAAATCACGGTAGTAACTGACAAACAAACGGGTGAAAAGGCGGTTGTGATAACTGAGGTATATCCACAAGTAAATGGCGTATCTATAATTTGTCATGCGCCAAACACAGCATCATTAACATTAGCAATCAAAAATGCAGCGGCAACGGCGCTGGGTATCGACCAATCCAAAGTATGTGTCATTTTGAAAGGGTAGGGGTGTTTATGAAATTTCTTAAAAAGCAGATGATTGTCATTGCGGTGTGCTTGGTAATCGGATTGGGTATATTTCTTAATTGGCAGTTATCCGATCAACCTAACGCAGATGAGGTCATGAGCCAACAACAAAGCTCGCAGAGCAGTATATTGGGGCAGGCTGAATTTGTTAGCTCAACGACTGAATATTTTGATGCAGCTCGACTTAACCGCCAAGAATCACGCCAGCAGGCCATTGATATTGCCGGTGAAATTTTAGCCAGCGAGACGGCGACGCAGGAGGAAAAAAATCAGGCAACACAGCAAATTATGCAGCTAAGTAATGCAGCTGACGCAGAAGGTCGAATCGAGAATCTTGTCATGGCAAAGGGATACAGCCAATGTGTTGCTTTTGTGGGGGATGAAACAGTAAATATAGTTGTAAAGTCAGAAGGCTTAACATCAAGTGAAGTCATTGCCATTATGGATATTGCGGTTGCGCAAACAGAAATTAATGCTTCTTCCGTTAAAATAATTGAAAGTAAGTAGTTGTTTTCTTAAAAAAATGTGGTATAATATAACAGTAATGTTATACATATACTCCTAAGGAGGTTAAAATGATGGGGAAATATATTAATACTGATTCGCTTGGCAGCGTGCAAATATCCGATGATGTTATTTCGGCCTTGGTTTCATTGTCTGTTTCTGATGTTGAAGGTGTTGTTTCTATTGGAGCAAAGCCGTCCACTCTTGATATTAAGGATATTTTGAGTAAAAAGGGATTCGGCAAAAATGTCAGAACCGAGTTGAAAGATAATGCTCTGAATATTGACGTAGATATTACCGTCAATTATGGAACTTCGGTTAATGATATTGCTGAAAAGGTTCAGAGTGTTGTACGTGATGCCGTTGTGGATGCAACCGGGCTTGATGTGAACGCCGTAAGTGTTCATGTTTGCGGAATTGTGTTTCCGAAACCCAAGGAAAAATAAAAAAAATTAAAAAAATTACCCTTTGCAGTGTTGCAAAGGGTTTCTTTTTTTGTAGAAGTATAGTATAATTATAAATAAATGAATAAATATACTGTTTTTAGCGGAGGAAATATGGATAGACGATTAGCTCGACAGGAAGCATTTAATCTTCTTTTTGACTATACCTTTAATGCTGAGAAGACGGCAGAAGGATTGTTTGAAAGTGCATTTGATGCACGTGATTTTGAGCCGGACGACTATATTCGTACTTTGGTTGCGGGTGTCGTTGAAAAAATGGACACGTTGGATGCAACGATTGAGGAAAATCTGAAAGGCTGGAAGAAAAATCGTTTGTCTCGTGTTGCGTTGGCCATTTTGCGCCTTTCTGTTTTTGAGATTTTGTTTATGGATGACATTCCTGTGAGTGTATCGATTAATGAGGCAGTTGAATTGGCTAAAAAATATGCGGATGAAAAGGATGCTTCTTTTATCAACGGGCTTCTTGGCAGTGTTGCACGTGCACAGGAGAGTAAATTGGAGAATCATTGATGAAACCCATTACCGTAAAACAACTGAATACGTATTTGAAGATGCTCTTAGAGTCGGATCCTCGGCTGCATAATGTTTCGGTTAAGGGTGAGTTATCGAATTTCAAGAATCACAGTTCGGGGCATTGCTATTTTAGCCTTAAATACGAAGGTTGTGTGATAAGAGCTGTCATGTTTCGCTCGGCGGCATCTAAACTACTGTTTGTGCCGAAGGACGGCATGCAGGTTATTGCTCGTGGGCGTGTTTCGGTTTTTGAGCGAGATGGAAATTATCAGCTTTATGTCGATGCGATGACCCTGGATGGGCAGGGTGATTTATATCTTGCCTTTGAAATGCTAAAAAAGAAATTAGAGGCCGAAGGTCTCTTTGATTCTGCTCGAAAAAAGCCCTTGCCGAAGACACCGCTTCGGGTGGGTGTTATTACTTCACCTACGGGCGCCGCTGTGCGAGACATTATCAATGTTTTGGGTCGCCGTTTTCCTACGGCAAAGGTGTATCTTTATCCTGTTTTGGTTCAGGGTGCGGGTGCGGCGGCATCGATTTGCGAAGCAATTTCCTATTTTTCGGACAATCAAGCTGCCGATGTACTGATTGTCGGTCGAGGTGGCGGCTCGATTGAAGATCTTTGGGCTTTTAATGAGGAATCGGTAGCCCGTGCAATTGCACAGTGTTCCATACCCATTATTTCAGCGGTAGGACACGAAACAGACTTCACAATCGCCGATTTTGTTTCGGATATGCGTGCGCCTACGCCATCGGCGGCTGCTGAATTGGCGGTACCCGATACTAAGGCTCTAATGACAAAGTTTGATAATGTTACGGCAAGGCTGAAACTTCTTTTGCAAAATTCCATTGTTTATAAAAAGCAACAGCTTTCGTATATAACCGAACATTCTTCACTGCGTCATCCCGAAAAACTGCTTGATGACCGGCGTATGACGGTAGATTATTTGACCACGGGTATGGCCACAAATATGAAACTGAAAACAACGGCGGCAAGGGGAGAATTTTCTGCACTGATCGGACAATTACATTCCCTTAGTCCTCTTGCGGTGCTAAGTAGAGGTTATACGGTATTAAAGGACAGCAAAGAAAAAGTAGTAAAGAGTGCCGGTATGCTTAAAGTTGGTGAGTCGGTCAACGCAAAGATGGCTGACGGGCAAGCGCAAATGGAAGTTATATCAATTCGATTATATGAGGATACTATCAATGGAAAATAAGTTAACTTTTGAAGAAAGCATTAAACGCCTTGAAGAGATCGTTAGATCGCTTGAAAACGGGGAAACTCCGCTTGAAGAATCGATTACTCTTTTTGAAGAGGGCGTAAAATTATCTAAGTATTGCAATTCTTTATTGGAAACTGCTGAGCAGAAGGTGAGTGTTCTGACAAAAAGCGAATCTGGGGCAGTTAGTGAAACGCCGATGACGGAGATGCAAAATGAATATGTTTGATGAACGTTTGGCTCGAATTGAAAAAGCCCTCAGTGAGTGTGTTCCCACCGGTGAAGGGCTTGACGATCAATTGGTCTATGAGGCGGCGCGATATAGTTTATTAGCGGGAGGAAAACGTGTTCGTCCCACTCTGCTTCTTGAATTTGCGTCTATGTTTGGTGTGAGGGAGGACGTTGCAATGCCCTTTGCATGCGCTATCGAATGTATTCACACCTATTCGTTGATTCATGACGATCTGCCCTGCATGGATGATGATGATCTTCGCCGGAATAGGCCAACCAACCACAAAGTTTACGGAGAGGCTATTGCTTTACTTGCGGGAGATGCTTTGCTAAATCGTTCGTATGAGTTATTGTTATCGGCAGTAGTCGATGAAAAATCGGCACGTGCTGCCAGATATATTGCTAATTGTGCCGGAGTATGCGGTATGGTTGGCGGACAGTGCATTGACCTTGCAAATGAAGGACATAAAATTAGCCCCGATCTATTATTGGAAATGCACGGTAAAAAGACGGCGGCACTTATCCGTGCGGCTTGTGTCGGCGGTGCTTTACTGGGCACAAGCGAAGAATGGATCATTTCCTACGTTACGGAGTATGCTGTTGAGTTGGGTATGGCATTTCAGATTAAGGATGACATTTTAGACGTTGAAGGCAACGCTGCTGACTTAGGCAAAAACGTAGGTATGGATGCTCAAATGCAGAAAAACACCTTCGTGTCAGTCTTTGGTTTGTCGAAGGCTAAAAAGATGGCGGCTGTACATACCAATAATGCTATCAATGCACTTAATCAGCTGCCTTTCGATGATTTTTTGAGTGAATATACGGAAACTTTACTAAATAGAAAACATTAACGGAGTTACTATGAAGATTTTAGACGGCATCCATTCACCGGCTGACGTAAAAAAACTGCATAATAATCAGCTTGATGAACTGGCAGCTGATATTCGAGAATTCTTGATTGAATCTGTTTCTAAAACTGGTGGTCATTTGGCTTCGAGTCTTGGTGCAATTGAATTGACAATTGCACTACATCGTGTGTTTGATTCGCCTCAGGATAAGATCGTTTTTGACGTAGGGCATCAAGCCTATGCTCATAAGATCATAACGGGTCGTCGTGAGCAGATGCATACATTGCGTCAATATAAGGGATTGAGCGGTTTCCCTAAGCCTTATGAAAGTGAGCACGATGCATTTGTAGCGGGACATGCCAGCACGTCCATCTCGGTTGCATTGGGGTATGCTACGGCTGATCATTTGTCAGGTAATGATAATTACAGTATCGCAGTTATTGGCGATGGGTCGTTAACCGGCGGTATGGC
>JAZOCX010000148.1:0-16502 GCA_045596725.1 Eubacteriales bacterium | reverse complement strand
CATGGCTACGATCCGACTTATGCCGACTGCATGGCACGGCGGATGCGGTATAATTCGTCGGATGCGCTGTCCAGCACCTCGCCGTCGCCGCTAAACGCACGGCGGATCTTTTCTTCGAGCACCTTGTCGCTTCGTAAACGCTCGATATAATCGTCCAGCGCCGTTTCTTCATCACCCTTATAGGTACGCAAACGGCGGGCGGCATCCAAAATACGGGCCACGCCGTACAGTTCCTGCGGACTGAGGATGCCCGACACCTTCAAGCGGTTTAGGGTATCGGTCATATCGGGCAGGCGGGTCATGGTAAAAGTGCCCTTATGATCGTACAGGTAAAGGGCCGCCTCGGTAAAATCCTGCCACTCCTGCGCCGTATCCTTATCGTCGGTAGGAAGCAGGGACAAACAACGCAAACGACCGCCCTCGGTTTCGGCGTGATTGGCCAAAAGGGCGGTAATTTTATCGAATTCTAATAACTTCAAGCTTTTTTCTTCGGTCATTATGTACCTCAAAGAAGAGTTTTGAGAAAGGATAGGGTTTTGGGGGCAAGGTCGGTCTGCGCTAAAAGATACGCCTGAGAAAAGGCGGTAATCTGCGCCTGCGTCTCAGCGGATGCCGAAAAAGAGAACATCCGCTCGATCGGCAGGGAAAAAATCTCGTCCAAACAAGCGATGGCTTCTTTCGTTAGGGGCATTGCCGATTCGTCTTTATGTTCACGACACAAGATCTGACCCTGCATAATATCGATGGCAACGCCCTCATCGCTTCCGCAGACAAGGCACTCGGCAAGCTCGGGGGTGTAGCCCTCGCAGGCAACGGCTTTGAGTTCAAAGACACATTTGCAGAGTTTCGGGGAAAGCTTTAATTTCGCCAAGCCATACAAAGCATTGAGCAGGATACGGAGCAGATCCTCGTCCCTCTCCTCTTCCTGTGCGATCTCGCCCGCCACCTCTGCCATATACTGGGCGGTGGCGAGGGCGGTTACGTCGTTGCGCAATTCAAAAAAGAGTTCTTTGATATCCGCCGACTCCACTATATACCGATCGGCGTTCTTAAACAGCACGAAAGAGGCATAGCAAAACTGCCCCGATGCCGCACACAGCGCACTTTTGAGCGAGCCGGCACCCCGTGCCGTTACCGCTATACGCCCCATATCTCGGGTGAGAAGTAAGAGCAATTTGCTGTTTTTTCCGTTGTCATAACTGCGAAGAACGATCGCGTCGGTTTTGATGTGCATCTTGTCCGCTTTTCTGCCGTGTTGCCTCTTTATAGGCAAGATAATCACTGACACGGCCGGTTTTTTCAAACTGTTTCCATAAATCTTTTTCCACGCTTATCACCTCTTTTAACAGTGTTGCCAAAGAGGGGGTTTTTAGCCGTGGGAATTTATTCTAAACCAAAGCCGAGGGTGCGCAAAGCACGGGGATCGTTGCGCCAATCATCACGCACCTTGACCCAGGTCTGTAAATTGACTTTATAGCCGAAATAGTCCTCAATCTCCAAGCGGGCGGCGGTGGCGATGCTCTTGATCTTTTCGCCGCCTTTGCCGATGATAATGGCTTTATGCGAGGCCTTTTCACAAATAATATTCACGTCGATATCAATCACGTCGTTATCCCGCTGACCCATACGGTACACCTCAACGGCAACGCCGTGGGGGATCTCGTCCGAGAGCGCCAGCAGGATCTTTTCACGGATGATTTCAGCGCAATAATCGCCGTCGCCCGTTTCGGTTACCATGTCCTCGGGATAATAGGCGATGCCTTCCTCCAACAACGACCAAAGCTCTTTTTCCAAAATGCCGAGACCTTTGCCGTTTTTGGCGCTCAGCGGTACCACCGCATCGAAATTATGCAACTTCGAAAAAGTCGAAATCGTTTCCATGATACGGGGCTTGTCCTTCACCGTATCCACCTTATTGATAACCAGAATACTCTTCTGACCCGCCGCCTGAATACCCTTGATGATCTTCTCCTCTAAGGGCGAGGGCGCTTTTTTCACGGTGGTTACGAGTAAAACAATATCGGTGTCTGACACGCTGTCGGTCGCCGTTTTGTTCATGGTATGACCCAAGGCGTTGTGGGGGGTGTGAACACCGGGGGTGTCGATAAAGACGATCTGACGCTCGCCCTCGGTGCGAATACCGACGATACGGCCACGGGTGGTTTGGCTACGGGGAGAAACAATAGCGATTTTTTGCTTCATTAAGGCATTCAGCAGGGTCGATTTGCCCACGTTAGGCAAACCCGCAATCGCCACAAAGCCCGAATACTTAATCTCCACTGACAACCTCCAAGCCCATACGGCGCATAACCTCGGTTTGTTTATTGCGCATAATCTGTTCATCGGCTTCGCTATCCACGTGGTCGTAGCCGAGCAGATGCAAAATACTGTGGCAGGTCAAATACGCCAGCTCACGCTCGAAGGAATGACCGAAGGTGTCGGCCTGCTCTTTGGCACGACGGGCGCAGAGCACCACGTCGCCCAGCAGTACCACGCCGGTATCAAGATCGGCGGTACCGTCGGGGAAAGATAACACGTCGGTTACCTTATCCACGCCGCGAAACTCGGCGTTAAGCGCTTTAATCTTGCTTTCATCAACAACGGCAACCGAGATCTCGCAACTGCGCTCGTACTCTTCGAGCATCAGCGTTTGCTTAATGGCTTCCCGAATGACCTTTTTCTGCTCGGCGCCGATAGGCATATCCTTTTGTTCGTTTACAAATCCGGCCGTAATTTTCATTTATTTTCCCTTTCTTTTTGCCTTTTCGTAGCGTTCATAGGCGTCGATAATCTGCTGAACCAAGGGATGGCGCACCACGTCCTTGCTCGTTAAATGACGCACGGCGATCCCTTCCAGCCCCGACAACACCTTGACCGCCTCGGTCAACCCCGAAGGAGTGGAAGAGGGCAGATCGGTCTGGGTACTGTCGCCGGTAATGACGACCTTGGAATTAAACCCGAAACGGGTTACAAACATCTTCATCTGCTCGGGCGTGGTGTTCTGCGCTTCGTCTAAAATGATAAAACTGTCATCCAGCGTACGCCCACGCATATAGGCAAGCGGTGCCACCTCAATGGCGCCCTTTTCCAGATAGCGGTGATAGTTCTCCGCCCCCAGCATGTCCGACAGCGCATCGTTAAGCGGACGCAGATAGGGGTCGACCTTTTCCTGCAAATCGCCCGGCAAAAAGCCGAGCTTCTCGCCCGCTTCCACGGCGGGACGGGTAATAATAATACGGCTGACCTGCTTATTGCGCAACGCCCTTACCGCAAGAGCAACCGCCAGATAGGTCTTACCCGTACCGGCGGGGCCGAGGGCGAGGGTAACGGTCGAGCCGTTAATGGCGTCGATATACTCCTGCTGGCCCTGCGTTTTCGCCTTGACGGGCTTGCCCGATGCGGTGATAAAAATACAGTCGCTATCCAAGAATTTGAGATAGCCGTCAACCCCCTGACTGACCATGCCCGCCACGTAGTTGACCTGCTGGGTTTCGACACCGCCCTTTTGCGAAAGCAGAATCAGTGCTTCGATCGCCTTGATCGCCGACTCTACCGCCACCGGCTCACCCGATACCTTGATGCGGTCGCCCCGATTGACGACCGTAACATCAAAGGTCTTTTCTATTTTCTTAATGTGCGCATCGCCCGCACCGAAGATATCGGCGGCACGGTCGGCGCTGATGGTAATACTTTGCTCCAAAAAACGGACTTCCTTTCACGAAATGGGCAAGGCTTCGGCAATATCGCACTCCCACTCATACTCGCCCGTGATCACACACCGATCCTTTTGTTGCGTAACGGTTTTGCCAAGGCACAGATACTCATAACCGAAAAACTGCT
Organism: Eubacteriales bacterium; assembly: GCA_045596725.1. Lineage (GTDB taxonomy): Bacteria > Bacillota > Clostridia > Oscillospirales > UMGS1783 > CAKSHC01. The sequence continues at coordinate 12,662 of JAZOCX010000148.1, read as the reverse complement.
GCTGCTCTTTGAGTGTTAGCATCTCCTCAGCCGCCGCCTGCGCCTGCTCGGGGGTTACCGTATAAGCAACCGTTTTCTTTTCAAGATAGGTGTGGGTAACGACCGATATGGGCAGAATAAACTCCCCGATCGCCAAATCCTTAGTTGATTCTATTTTATCATACATCGCATAAGGAATTCCACCCCCAAAATATAAATTTATCGAAAAATTAAACAGGCGCAACCGATACCGATTCTTGCGATTGCCCGTCGCCACTTGACTTTCCGATTGATAGGGGATGCTCACGGTGATTTTTTCATTGGTTTTGGCGTAGATATGCCCCTGTGCGTGGACCTGTCGCATATTGTCGAACAGCCCCGAAATTAAGAGTTCGCCTTTCAAAACGGCGTCGCCCTCCTCCACGACGGGTTTGCCCTCTTTGACCATCATATAGGTAATGACCCCGTCTTTTTTGGCGACGATGTTGCAGGGGGCGGTGGACATCATGTCGGGCTTTGGCGAGGCGTAGGAAATTTGAACCTGCGCCACGCTCCCTTTCATCACCACCGATACGAAATTCAGCCCCAGATCCCCGCCGAGAAGTGCCTGCTCGACCGCATCGGTATCCACGACCGCCCGCCAACTGCCCTCGTGCAGTCCTGCTTCTTTGAGAGCCGAGAGCAGTACCGCCTCGTCCTTGATCTCGCCCTCAAAACGGATACTCCACACAAAGCAGGACATCAGCACCACCACCGCACCAAACACCGCCAAGCCGATGGGAAGTCCCAGACGGTGGCGGTAACGGTGGAGCAGGCGGGGCAGTCCGTACTTTTCCAGCACCCGAATCCTTACCCGTGTGGCGGTGCGGGCCGAGCGGATCTTCTTAAACTGCCGCATCGGCAGGGACATGGCGATCGCCCCGTCGGGCAGACGGCATAGATCATAGGGCGACAGCCCCTGCGCAATAATCAGATTATAAAACCGCTCGGCAAAATCGCCCTTGACCGAAAAACGGATACGCCCGAAAACATAACGAAATATCCGCATCTCATTCACCAAACGCCATCGAAGCAATATTCCCCGATATACCGGCGCAAGTCGGGGTGAGGTGTTGGAGCGTTAAATTGGTACCGCTTATCGAGAAAACCGTCTTTTGTAAGGCTAATTTAATATAGCAAGGGTCATAGATCAAAATACCCTGACACCCTTCAATGAGCATATACCCATCGCCGTACACCTCGATGATGGGTAAGCGAGGATAGAGGTCGGGCAGAAATTTTAGTTTGTTCACTTGGCAATCCTCCTTTTCTAAATATCTATGCAATCGAATAGATTGTTAGCAGAAAGGAAGGGTTGTCATGCTTAAAAAAATCCTGCTTTTTGCCTTTATCCTGCTCTTACTCCTCTTCCCCCAAGCCTTTGGGACGGCGGTGGACGAGAGTATTCATCTCTGCCTTACCTCGGTCGTGCCCTCGCTTTTCCTGTTTCTGTGCGCTTGTGAGTTATTGCGACGGCAAAACCTTATCAGCAACCGCTTTCCCCTATTACAGCCCTTGTTACTGGGCGTGGTGTGCGGGTATCCCGTGGGCGCCAAAGAGGTTTGCTCCGCCACGCAGAACAAGCGCATGACCCGTACCGAAGCCTCGCAGGTACTCCCCCTTTGCAGTGGGGCATCGCCGGCGTTTTTAGCCTCCTTCGTGGGGGTACGACTGTTCGGAGGGGCGGGGTACGGACTGCTCATTTGGCTGACTCAACTGCTCTGCTCTCTAACCGTTCATTTTTTGCTCCATCGCACCTTTTCCCTCTCGCCCCGTCTGTATTCGGCTAAACCCTCTCCGCCCTTTTGGGAAACGCTTCTTCTCTCAATTCGCTCGGCGGCGTCGACCCTCTTTTCGGTCTGCTCGCTCATTCTTTTCTTTGCTTCGCTCTCCTCGGTGATTGCCTCGGTTTTCCCATCCGCTCCGCAAGAAGTACGGGCGTTCCTGTTCGGGCTGGTGGAAATGACGAGCGGACTAAGTCATCTCTCCCTTCCCTCGCCCCTCACCGCCGCCCTTTGCGCCTTTCTCACCGCCTTCGGCGGGGTCTGTATTACGGCGCAAACGTTACTTTTCACACAACAACAAGGCATTTCCCTGCGTCCCTACCTCAAAGCCAAAGCGCTGACGGCGTTGCTCTCGGCGGGGGTGAGTTTTTTGGTATTTTTCCTTATTTTTGGGTCATAATACCTGAAAAAGGAGTTATCGTATGAAACTGGAAGATGCCATTTTTGCCATAACGAATGCGTTGGGGAATGATGCCTCCTTGCGTATTCGCCGTTTTTTGATGCCCGCCCCCGTGAAGGGGCTACGGTGCGCCGTTGTCTTTTTTGACGGTATGATCAATGCCGACCTAATTGCCGAAACGGTCATCCGTCCGCTACTGTCGTTACCGCTTAACTGTGCCGGACACGCCAAGCGCATCGCCTATGAACGCATCATCAATGCGGGTGAGGTGCGTGCCTGCGACGCCCTTGACGACCAGCTTTTTGCCTTAAATTCGGGCGATTGCGTTATCCTTTTTGATAACCAATCGGGCGGGATTGCCGTATCGGTCAAGGGTTTCTTGTTCCGCTCGGTGAGTGAGCCGGAAAACGAAAAGACGACCCTCGGCCCCAAAGAAGGCTTTATCGAGCCGATTATGTTTAATATTGCCCTGCTTCGCCGACGGCTCAAATCCCCGAAACTGCGTCTGAAAATGCTCACCTGCGAAAAGACCACCAAGCAGTCGGCTTGTCTGTGCTATATCGAGGGCTTGGCTGATGAGCGCACCGTTTGCGCCTTTGAGCGAAAGCTGAAAAAAATACTTTCCAAAGACGCCGTGGATATCTCCTCGATTGCCGAGCAAATCAAGGACAACCCCTTCTCCCCGTTCCGTAATGCGGGGCTGACCGAACGCCCCGACACCGCCGCCTCCAAACTGCTTGAAGGGCGGGTGGGGTTACTCCTCGACGGCAGTCCGATGATGCTGACGGTGCCCTTTTTCTTCATCGAATATTTCCACAGCCCCGACGACTATTACCAAAACTATCTCGTGGCGTCCTTTTCCCGTATATTGCGTCTGCTCTGCTTCTTTTTATCGGTGAGCGTGCCGGCGCTGTACGTGTCCTTAGTCCTGTATCAGCAGGAGATTATCCCCACGCAGCTGCTCATCTCCATCGCCACCGCACGGGCAGGCGTACCCTTCCCTCTCCTGCTCGAAACCTTGCTTTTGCTCGTTGCTTTTGACGTGTTGCGGGACGCTTCCTACCGTATGTCGCCCTCGCTCGGACAATCCCTCTCGATCGTGGGTGCGCTGATCTTGGGCGAGGCAAGTGTATCGGCACGCTTAGTGTCGGCTCCGCTGGTTATCGTTACGGCGCTAACGGGCATTGCGGGGCTGATCAACCCGCAACTCAAATCGGTGTCGGTCGTTTTTCGGTACGGGCTTCTTTTTGCCGCCACCGTCGGGGGCATCTACGCCGTGATTTTCGGTGTGTGCGGGATTCTGTTATGGGTCTGTGCCGCCGATTCCTTCGGGCTTCCCTTCTCCGATTATATAGTACCCGACCGCAAGGGCACCTCGCAAGACGCCCTCATCCGCTTCCCCTGGCAAAAACTGCGCCCCCATTCTTTAACGAAAGGACGCTCTTATGACGAAGATTAAATGTCTTTTTCTCCTACTCTGCCTCCTGCCTCTTTGCGCTTGCAGTAATGAGATTGAAAACTACGCCATCGTTTCGGGTGCCGCCATTGATCTTTCACAAGAGGGGCTGAGTCTAACGGTGGAGGTTGCCGACGTCTCTTCCGGCAGTCCCGAGGGGGCGGGGCAATCCATCACCTTCACGGCGCAAGGCAAGGATATCGCCTCGGCGCAAAAGGCGCTGGAACGGCACATGGGCAAACAGCTTTATTGGGAGCACACCTCGCTCATTATCCTCTCGCAGGAGTTGTGCGAACGGGGGCTGAGCGACGTGGTAACCTGGATCATGTCCTCCCACTCGGTGCGCATCTCGGTGCCGTTACTGGTGAGTAAGGAGGGTGCTGAGAAACTTCTCTCCTCCACCCTCGCCCCCTATAAAACCACCTCTTTCGGACTACGCAGTATGCTCGATAACAACGCCGACCGTGGTATCGGGATCGCCCTGCCCGTCTATCAGTTGTATAACCGATTGCAGTCGCCCTCTGCCTGCGCACTCTTGCCCTATCTCACGGTGGAGCACGACTCGCCCGTACTGACGGGCAGTGCCATCATTAAAGATTATCACTATATCGGCACCCTCTCGCCCGAGCAGACGCAGATCTATTCGCTCCTTGCCGAGCAGGTGGACGAGGCACTCCTCGATTTAGGCGACGTTACGATGCGCACGGTACTGACCTCCACCTCTCTCTCGGCGAAGGATGAAACCTGTCGTTTCTCCTTTCGGGTGCAAGGCATTTTAGAGCAGGGCGAGTTATCCTCCCATGAAGACCCCGCCTCCCTGCTCTCTTCACAACTGCAATCGCAGGCGCAGGCACTCTATCGTATCTCGGCATCGCTTAACGCCGATTTTTTAGGACTGAACAACGCCCGCTATCGGGCGCAGGCGAAAAACTTTACCAAAAAGGCGGTGGGCGAGATTCCCGTTACCTTTATTCCCGACGTTTATATTTATGATTATGGGCAGGCAACCTAAATGTTAAAATTACTTTTTATCGGTATCTTGGGCTTGATTGCACTCTGCGACTGGCCGAGTGTTAAGGGGCGGGTCAACCCTTTCTTGTATTTTGCACTTTTTGTACTGGCGGGGATATGCGTTGTCCTTTCCGCCTTTTTCCTTAAAGATTTTTCGATTGCGGGGTTGTTTCTATGAAAGAAAAAATCTCTCAGCTTTCCCTCTTTACCCTTCTTTTTTTCAACACCACCGCCACGGCGCTGATGCAGGGTATGCACCCTGCCGTGGGCTCGGCTTCCTTTTTGGTGGTGCCGATCGGGGCGTTATTGTCGCTACCTCTATATCTGCTTATGATTTACACAAAAAAACAACACCCCGCCCGCTGTCTTGGAGATCTGCTTGAAGAGTGGCTGGGGGTGTGGGGGAGTCGTATCGTCTTTGGCGTCTACATTGTTTTTACCCTTTTTAACGGTATGTTTCTCACGGGGTATCTCACCCGATTTATTTCCTTTACGGGGGAAAATCAGCAGGTTGCCGCCGTTTTCTCGGCTTTTTTCTTTTTGCTTTGTTATTTTGGGGCACGCATCTCCGACGGGGCGGCGGCACGCTTTTCCCGCCTTCTCTTCCCCGGCGCCTGCTTTTTATTGGTGCTGAGTTTGGGTCTGTGTTTACTGAAATTTGACCCCAACGCCGTTCTGCCCCTCTGTAACGCTCCCCTGACCGATTTCTCCATTGCTTCCGTCTCACTGATGCTCTTTCCTTTTTGTCAGATCATTCCGCTTTTGCCCTTTCTTTTTCGGGTGAAGGGCAGGAAAACGGCAAAGCCTTTGTTGTGGGGACTGGGTTTGTCAGCCCTCGTGATTACCCTTGCCTATCTCGGCACGGCGGGGGTGTTGGGGCAGGCAAGCCTGCAAAAGCTCAACTACCCCTACTATATGGCGCTCTCGGTGCTCGACGTTACCTCCTTTTTCCAGCGCATTGAGGTACTGCTCTCCATTCATTTTGTATTGGCGATGCTCATTACCTGCATCCTCTGCCTGCGCACTGCCTGCAACTGCACTGCACGGCTGTTCCGTCAAGAGCACCCCCGCCTTCTGGCGGCGCCGTTATCAGCACTCATGCTCGCCGCCAGTCTGATTCTTTTTTCTACCTCCTCGCAACTGGAAGCACTTTTGGCTGTTTACCCCTATCTCACCATACCCTTTGTTATCGTGATTCCGCTGATTATCTTCTTTTTCAGCAAAAGAAAAAAATCTTGAAAAAAGGCTTCATTTTTTCTATAATAAAGGCAGAGGAGGTGCGATATGCCCACCAAATTTGCCTTGTTTGACGCCGATAAGACCCTATTCTCAGGCGATAGCCTGATTGCTTTTTATTGGTTTGGCTTAAAAAAACGTCCTTTTTGTATTCTTTTACTGCCGCTAATCCCCATCGCCGCACTGCTCATGGTGTGTAAAATCCTGCCGATCGAATGGTTTAAGGCGCTTTTTTACGCTCCCATCGGCGCTTTCAACGACCTTGATTTTGAAGAATTTTTCAATACCTGCCTACTCCCCCGCCGTATCCCCAAATCCTGGGAGGCCCTGCTCGATGCCAAGGAAAAGGGCTATCATGTGCTGGTGGTGTCGGCCTCGCCCGAGGCCTATTTACTGCCCCTGCTTAGACGTGGGCTGTGCGACGGCGTGATCGGCTCGCCCCTGCGCTATCGCAACGGACGCTACTCCCCCTTGGCAAGCGGGAAAAACTGCGCCAAACAAGAAAAGGTGCGCCGTATCCTTGCTTACTGCAACGAGCATAATCTCTCCATCGATTTTGACAATTCCATCGGCTTTTCCGACTCCGACCGTGATCGCTTTATGCTCGATTTAGTGCATACCCGTACACGGGTTACCAAGGCGGGCGAACATATCCCTTACGAAATATAAATGCCGTATTTTTACGGCATTTTTCTATTGTAATTCCCTGTCGGTTATTGTATAATAGAAGCAGAAATAAGAACGGAGTGATACCTGTATGGAAAATAAACAAAAAGCCCTTGATACCGCTATCGGCAGTATCGAAAAAAGATTCGGCAAAGGCTCGGTTATGCGCCTCGGTTCTCAGAGCTCGCTTGTGGTGGAAAACGTGCCTACCGGCTCCCTCTCGCTCGACTTAGCTTTGGGTTGCGGCGGCTATCCCAAGGGACGTATTGTTGAGATCTTCGGCCCTGAATCCTCGGGTAAAACCACCGTTGCTTTACACGCTATCGCTCAGGTTCAGCAATCGGGCGGTATCGCCGCCTTTATCGACGCCGAGCATGCGCTCGACCCTGCCTATGCCCAGAACCTTGGGGTTGACGTGGACGAACTGCTGGTCGCTCAGCCCGACAACGGCGAGCAGGCGCTCGAAATTGCCGATGAATTAGTCCGTAGCGGTGCCATTGATATTCTCGTCGTTGACTCGGTTGCCGCACTCGTACCCAAGGCCGAAATCGAAGGCGAAATGGGCGATTCCCACGTGGGCTTGCAGGCTCGTTTGATGTCGCAGGCGTTGCGTAAGCTCTCGGGCGTTATCGCCAAATCGGGTTGTATCGCCATCTTTATCAACCAGCTTCGTGAAAAGGTGGGCATTATGTACGGCTCGCCTGAGGTTACCACCGGCGGTCGTGCTCTTAAATTCTTCGCTACCATTCGTATCGACGTGCGCCGTGTGGAATCCTTAAAGGTGCAGGGTCAGGTAGTGGGTAATCACGTGCGTTGCAAAATTATTAAAAACAAGGTGGCTCCTCCTTTCCGTGAGGCGGAGTTTGATATTATGTTCGGCACCGGTATTTCCCGTGAGGGCGAGATCATTGACCTTGGCGTGAAATACGATATCGTTGACAAGTCCGGCGCTTGGTTTAGTTACAACGGCGAACGTTTGGGTCAAGGCCGTGATAATGCCAAACTCACCTTAGCATCCGACCGCAAGCTCTCCCATGAGATTGCCGGCAAGATCATGGCGGCCGTGGAAGCCGAGCGTGCTACCCAGAGTGCTTTCAAGGGCAAGAACAAGCCTGCTGAGATCGTTCCTCCCGCTCCTGAGAAAAAGGAGAAGAAAGAGGAAGAAGCACCCCGTGTATTTATCACGGCGGATGATTTTGAATAATGACCGTAACCGATATCACAAACGGTAAGAAGGGGCGGTTATACCTCTTTATCGACGGGGAATTTGCCCTGTCGGCCTACCCCGACTTATTGCTGGAATATCATATTGAAAAGGGCAGCGAACTTTCACCCGCTGCCCTTTCTGATTTGAAGCATAGGCAAAACGTTCTCTACGCCCGCAACCGTGCGCTCGACATTCTCTCGGCAGGCGACTGCACCAAGAAAAGGCTCTATGAAAAACTCATCACCCGTGAGATTTCGCCCGAATACGCTAAGCGGGCGGTGGACTATTGCGAGGAGCGGGGATTTATCGACGATGAGCGTCTGCTCTCGCGGGTTGTTCCCTACTACTTCAATTCCAAAGGCTACGGCAAACTGCGGGTGCGTCAGGCGCTCTTGCACAAGGGGTTTGAGCGGGAGTTGGTGGATGAGTTTTTGGCGGACTATGAAACCGACAGTCTACCCGTTTTGATAGAGTATCTGCAAAAAGAGACGAGCAAAAAATTAGTTGATAAAAAAGAATGTCAGAAAATCATACAAAAGCTCATGCGAAAAGGGTTTACCTACGGTGATATCCGTACCGCCCTTTCCCGCTTTATGGAATGGGAGGATTTTGATGAATAAGGTTACCCTTATTTCTCTGGGATGCCCGAAAAATTTAGTGGACAGTGAAACGATGCTCGGCTCTCTTGCCGAGGCTGGTTTTATGATAGAAAGCGATCCGCATCAAGCCGATGCCGTGATCATCAACACCTGCGGTTTTATCGAATCGGCAAAAACCGAGGCCATCGAGCAGATCTTAGCGGCGATCGCCTTAAAAGAAGCGGGGGTCATCAAGGCCATCGTGGTAACAGGGTGTTTATCCCAGCGCTATCGAGACAGTATTGCCGACGAATTCCCCGAAGTAGACGCCTTTTTGGGTACGACGAGTGAGTGTCATATCGTAGACGCCTTGCGGGCGGTGCTTTCGGGCAAGCCCTGCTGTGCCTTTGACGGCGAAAACGATCCGCCCTATTTCGGCGCACGGCTCCTCTCCACCCCGCCCTACACCGCCTATCTGAAAATTGCCGAGGGCTGTAACAACCGCTGTACCTACTGTGCCATTCCTCTCATTCGTGGTCCTCTGCGCTCGATCCCGCAGGAACTGCTGATTGAGCAGGCGACGGCTCTTGCCCAAGACGGAGTAAAAGAACTGATCGTTATTGCGCAGGACACTACCGCTTACGGGGTGGACCGTGGCGGACGTCAGCTTGCGCCTTTGCTGGAAAAGTTATGTGAAATTGAAGGTCTTCGTTGGATCCGTATGCTCTACTGCTACCCCGACAAGATTGACGATACGCTCTTGCAAGTAATGCAAAAGCATGATAAAATACTGCCGTATCTTGATATCCCCATTCAGCACGCTGACGGCGAGGTATTACGGGCGATGAACCGCCCCGGTGATTTTGATTCCTTGCTGGCGCTCATAAAAAAGATACGCACCTATTTACCAAACGCCGTGTTGCGCACCACCCTCATCGTCGGCTTCCCCGGTGAGACCGAGGAGCAGTTTGAGAGGCTGTGTGAGTTTGTAAAGCAGGCACGATTTGATAAATTGGGCGTCTTCGCCTACTCGCCCGAGGAAGGAACGCCTGCCGCTGAGTTTGACGGACAGATCGACGAAGAGGAAAAGGCTCGTCGGCTTGATCTTATTATGCAGCTGCAACAACAGATCTCGGCGCAAAAACTTGCCGAGAAAATCGGGCAAATCATTCCCGTTTTGGTGGAATACTATGACGAGGAGAGCGAATGCTTTGTGGGGCGTTCCTATGGCGATGCCCCCGATATTGACGGCAAGGTGCTCTTCCACGCCGACTCGGCAAACGAGGGGGATATCCTTTCCGTTACCGTTACCGATTCACTCGATTACGACTTAATAGGAGAAATAACCGAATGAAACACCTACCGAATATTCTTTCCTGCATCCGTGCCGTATTGGCCGTTGCCGTTTTGGTGCTGATGATCCTTTTGGCACCCTTAAATAACTATCTGCTCTTTTTGTTTTGCCCCGGTCTGCTCTTCTTGATCGGCTCGATTACCGACACGCTCGACGGTATGATTGCACGCAAGAAGAATTTGGTCAGTGATTTCGGTAAGTTTATCGACCCCATTGCCGACAAGATCCTCACCACCTTTGCCATGCTCGGCTTCCTCTTTATTGACGCCGACAAGGGCGGGTACGTGCTTCTTATCAGCATTGCCGTTACCCTCTTGCGGGAGTTTGCTATCGCATCACTGCGTATGATGGCCGCCAAAAACGGTACCGTGATCGCCGCCGATTGGGCGGGTAAGATCAAAACCGTTTTGCAGATGGTTGCCATCGGCGGGTATTACTTCTGCTTTAACACTCCCTATCTCTTCATTGCGCAGATCCTGATGACGGCGGCTACCGTGATGACCATCGTTTCGGGCTCGCTGTATATTAAAAATTATTTTAAGGTTGCAAAATAAGGTTTACAAAAACCCTTTCCTTTGCTATACTGTTAATAACAGCAAAATACGAAGCCACCTTTCGATAGAGAATGGGCGCCGTCGGCTGGAAGCGCCTTGCGAAAGATCTCGTTGTGCGGCTGTTTGTTGCGTCGGGTAATGCCGGCCGGCTCACCCCGTTATCGGTGATGATAAGTGATAAATCGGAGTGGAACCGCGAATTTTTCGCCTCCGTAGCCCATGGGCTACGGAGGCTTATTTTTTTTGGAGTGAGAGTATGTTTGAAAATCTGAAAAAGGATATCGCCGCCGTTAAGGCAAACGACCCTGCCGCACGTAGCAGTGCCGAGATCTTTTTCCTGTACTCGGGCCTGAAAGCGTTGCGCTGGTATCGGTTTGCGCATTTTATGTGGCGGCATAAGCACTACTTTATCGCACGCTGGGCGTCGCAACACGCCCGTCGGGTAACGGGCATCGAGATCCACCCCGCCGCCAAGATCGCCCGCGGTGTTTTTATCGACCACGGCATGGGCGTCGTTATCGGCGAAACGGCCGAGGTGGGCGAGGGCTGTGTTCTCTATCAGGGCGTTACCTTGGGCGGTACGGGCAAAGACAAGGGCAAACGCCACCCTACTCTGGGCAAAAATGTGATGGTGGGTGCCGGCGCTAAGGTGCTTGGGCCCTTTACCGTGGGGGATAACAGTAAGATCGCCGCCAATTCGGTGGTGCTCACCGAGATCCCGCCCAATTCCACCGCCGTTGGTATTCCCGCTAAGATTGTCAAAACCGACGGTATGCGGGTCAAAACCGACCAGATCCATATCCCCGACCCGGTTGTGCAACAGTTGTGTCGCTTGGAGCATCGTCTTTATCAACTCGAACAGGAGAAAGAACAATGATCGTATACAATACCATGTCCCGTCAAAAGGAAGAACTGAAAACGCTGGTGCCGGGTGAGGTTTCCATCTATTCCTGTGGCCCTACCGTGTATAACTTTGCGCATATCGGTAACCTGCGCACCTATATTTTTATGGATCAGCTTCGCCGTACCCTCAAACGCAACGGTTACACCTTGCGTCATTGTATGAATATTACCGACGTAGGTCATCTCACCTCCGATGCCGACGAGGGCGAGGATAAGATGGCAAAGGCCTCCCGTGAGCAGAAAAAGGATCCGATGGAGATCGCCGCTTTTTACACCGAGATCTTTATGAAGGACTTAGCGCGTCTGAACATTTCGCTGCCCGAGTTCGTACCCCGCGCCACCGATAACATCCCGCAGATGATCGATTTCGTGCAAGGGCTGATCGACAAGGGCTACGGGTATGAGACGAGCGACGCTATCTACTACGACATTTCCGCCTTCAAAGGCTACGGTAAACTCTCCCGCTTAAACTTAGAAGAACAGCAGGCGGGCGCACGAGTTGAGGTAAACACCGAGAAACGGCATCCTGCCGACTTTGCGCTCTGGAAAAAGGCAGAGCCCAACCACATTATGCAGTGGCCCTCGCCTTGGGGCATGGGCTTCCCCGGCTGGCATATCGAATGCTCGGCGATGGGACTGCGCTATTTGGGCGAGCGTTTTGACATTCACACCGGCGGTGTTGATCATATTCCCATTCACCACGAAAACGAGATTGCGCAGTCGGAGGGTCTGCTCGGGCATCCTGCCGCCGACACCTGGATGCACGGCGAGTTTATGCTGGTTGACGGCGGTAAAATGAGCAAATCCCTGCGCAACACCTACACCATCGACCAACTCATCGAAGAGGGCTACGATCCCCTCTCCTTCCGCTATTTCTGCTTAAACGCCCATTACCGTTCCAAACTCAATTTCACCTGGGAGGGTATGAAATCGGCACAGAAATCGCTGGAAAATCTGAAAAATACCACGGCTCGGCATAAGGACGCCACCGATCCGATCGACGATGCGGTGATTGACGGGTTCCGCAAGCAGTTTGACGATGCCGTGAACGACGACTTAAATATTCCCAAGGCGCTCGGTATCGTGTGGAATATGGCACGTTACAGCGCCAAAAATCACAAGATCTATGAGCTGATCCTTGATTGCGACGGCGTGCTGGCTCTGGATTTGGATAAACCCTTAAACCTGCCCGAGCAGGAAACCGACAGTGAGATCGAGGCCCTGATCGAACAGCGTCGGATCGCACGCCAAAACCGTGATTTCGCCACGGCTGACCGTATCCGTGACGAGTTAAAGGCACGCAACATTATTTTGGAAGATACGCCAAACGGCGTGAAATGGCACAAGGGATAATGGATTTTTCGTCCGACCTGTGCTACGTTAAATCTGTCGGGCCTAAAAGAGCCGAGCTTTTTCACAAGCTCGGCTTATGTAGCGTTGGTGATTTGATCCATCACTTCCCCCGACGTTACGTGGACCTTTCCTCGCCCCTTGC
>JAZOCX010000147.1:0-1644 GCA_045596725.1 Eubacteriales bacterium | reverse complement strand
CAGATAGTTCCGCTTGCGTTAACCCTGCTACTTTTCTTGCTTTCGCAATTCTTTTTCCTATAAATCCATTAGTTATTGACATTTTCCTATCCTCACGGCTTCACCATCGAAATACGATTCTTCCCATAGAACTTATCAAGCACATTGAACTCGTCTACCTGTTTTGAGATATCACTAACCAACAAATGGATATAGTTTTGAGTGATTTCAAGGCTGCTATGTCCGAGGAGCTTTGAGAGGGAGACGACGTTGCCTCCGTTGAGGATCCATTGCTTTGCAAAGGTATGGCGGTAGCGGTGGATACCTGTGGTTTCAACGCCTCTGCGCTTGTTGTATTCGTAAAGCATATGATAGCATGTGCTTTTGACCAATTGCTGGCCGAAGATATTACAAAACAAGTAGTCGTCATTTGATTTGTGTTGCCTGTATTTCAGGTATTCAGATAGAATATTTACCATGGTTTGATTGAGTGGCACGATCAGAGGTTTTCTATTCTTCGTGACATTAACGTACACCACGTTGTTATCAAAGTCTAAGTCTTTGATTTGAATGTGCATCAAGCTCCGTTGCCTCACGCCTGTGCTGAAAAAGAAATTGGTCATTACCCAGCACTGGTATTCCGTGAAGGAGCATTTCTTGACATTGGGTTTCTTCAAAAGCAGTTGCAACTCATTCTCATTATAGGTTTCAATATGGCTTTTATCAACCTTGATCGCCTGCATCTTGAAATGTGGAATATAGCCCTCGTTCATAAAGAAATGCAAGGTCGTAATCAAATCACGCAGATAGGAATTGATGCTGACATCATTATGAAGCGTTGCCTTGAGGTGCAGAACGTAGTCCTTGTACGTCGCCTCGTCGATATCCTCAATAGGCATCTGTGGGTCAAAGTATTTATAGAAATGCAAATAACTCTGCCGATAATGCCTTACGGTTCCTTCCCTCAAATTCCTCTGCCGGCAATGTTCAAGATACTTATTGCATCCCTCTTCAAAGGTCAGTTTTTGAGCCGTTATCTTCAGCTTTTTCATTGTAAAATCCTCCGCTTTTGATAAAAATAAATTGGACACATCATAAGAGCAAAAGCCCAAAATGATGTGTCCAACTTTTTTATTGTTGATTTTTGCGCAATTGAATTTTACAATGCTCTATCGGGGTCTTAAAAAACACCCGAAAGTCAGTAAAATCAAGCAATTACTTGCTAGCCTCTTCGATAGCAACTGCAACTGCAACGGTCATACCAACCATGGGGTTGTTACCTGCGCCGATGAGGCCCATCATCTCTACGTGAGCGGGCACGGAGGAGGAGCCTGCGAACTGAGCGTCACCGTGCATACGACCCATTGTGTCGGTCATGCCGTAGGAAGCAGGGCCTGCAGCCATGTTGTCGGGGTGAAGCGTTCTGCCCGTACCGCCGCCCGATGCCACGGAGAAGTACTTCTTGCCGTTCTCGATCGCCCACTTCTTGTAGGTGCCGGCAACGGGGTGCTGGAATCTGGTGGGGTTGGTGGAGTTACCGGTGATGGAAACGCCAACGTTCTCCAGTCTCATAATTGCAACGCCTTCGGGAACGCTGTCAGACCCGTAGCACTTAACGTTCGCGCGAGGACCGTTGGAGAATGCCTTCTCGGAAAGAACGGTCAC
>JAZOCX010000146.1:0-2622 GCA_045596725.1 Eubacteriales bacterium | reverse complement strand
TACAACGATGGCAAGGTTGCTGCTTTGGTTGAGGTTAACTCCGAGACCGACTTCGTTGCTAAGAATGCTGATTTCGTTGCTTTCTGCAAGGAAGTTGCTAAGACGGTTGCTTTTGAAAATCCTGCTGACGTTGATGATCTTAAAACCAAGAAGATGGGCGACATGACTGTTGCTGACGTTCTTCAAGAGAAGGTTCTGACCATCGGCGAAAACATTTCTATCCGTCGTTTCTATCGCACCGAGCGTCCCGCTGTTGACTATGTTCACGGCGGCGGCAAGATCGGCGTTTTGACCGAGTTTGAAACCGATTGCGATGCTACCGATGCTGATTTCGTTACCGTTGGTAAGGACGTTTGCATGCAGATCACCGCTATGAGCCCTCAGTTCCTTGACCAGACCAAGGTTGACCCCGAGGTTGTTGCTAAGGAAACTGCCATTATCATGGCTCAGATCAAGGAAGATCCTAAGAATGCTTCCAAGCCCGAACAGATCATCGAGAAGATGGCTACCGGTAAGATGGGCAAGTTCTTCAAGGAGAACTGCCTCATGGAGCAGGCTTTCGTTAAAGACGATTCTATGAGTGTTGCTCAGTACGTTGAGAAGGCTGCCAAGGATATGGGTAAGACCTTGAAGGTAGTTGGCTACGTTCGCTTTGAAAAGGGCGAAGGTTTGGCTAAGAGAGAAGACGATTTCGCTGCTGAAGTTGCCAGCATGGTGAAGTAAGTTTCTTCATATAGTAAAGCATGAGGCAATTCGCCTCATGCTTTTTTAATAGGAGGTTGCTATGAAGGTTTTATTAATTAACGGAAGTCCTAATAAAAAGGGTTGTACCTATGCGGCACTACGTGAGGTTGCCGATACCTTAGAAAAATGCGGTATTGAAACCGAGATGGTGTGGGGCGGAAACGTGAAAGGCGATTGCACGGCTTGTATGGCTTGCAGAAAGCTTGGTAAATGCGTGCAGGACAATGACATAGTTAATGAGATCATTGAAAAGGCAAAGGCCTGCGACGGCTTCATTTTTGGCTCGCCTGTCTATTATGCTTCGGCATCGGGCGCACTACGCTGCTTAATGGATCGCTGTTTCTATGCGGGTAAATCTGCCTTTGAGTATAAGCCTGCGGCGGCGGTTGTGAGCGCTCGACGTGGCGGTTGTACCAATGCTTTTGACCAGATCAACAAGTATTTCACCATTTCCAATATGCCGGTGGTTTCCTCGCAGTACTGGAATATGGTGCACGGTTCGGTTGCTGAGGAAGTGGCGCAAGACGAAGAGGGTTTGCAGACGATGCGCACACTCGGACGCAATATGACCTGGCTCCTCTCCTGCATTGAAGCCGGCAAGCAAAAGGGCATTACACTTCCCGAAAAGGAAGCGCCTAAGCGCACCAATTTTGTGAGATGATTTGGCGTACGGTTGAGCCTGCCGACATTGATGCGGTAGCCGATATTTTTGATAAGGCGAAGGCGTTTATGGCGCAACAAGGGCTAAATCAATGGAGCGGAGAGTATCCCAATGCTGATGACGTACGATCGGATATCGAAGAGGGAATCGGCTGGGTGCTGGATGATGGGGAAGTAGTAGCCTATGCGGCGTTACGCTTTGGCGACGACCCGACCTATCGTGTTATAGAAGGTGCGTGGAGTGCTAACGAGCCTTATGCAACGCTACACCGAGTAGCGGTAGCAAAGGTGGGGCAGGGGCTTGCAGGGGAGATTTTTCGCTATGCGGAAAAGACTTGCTTGTACAATAACTGCCATTGGCTGAGGGTTGACACGCATGAAGATAATCAACCGATGCGTCGTGCTATTGACAAGTTTGGCTTTACGGCTTGCGGGATCATCTACGTGGCGGACGGAACACCACGAATTGCATACGACAAAAAATGCCTGTGAGAATATCTCACAGGCATTTTTATTAGAATCATTTAGGCAATAACACGAACACGAATGGTGCCGTCAACCGCTTTGAGGGCTTCGACAGCAGTATCGTTTACGGCATCTACTTCGATGATGGCGTAGGAGATAGCGCCTCTTGCTTTATCGGCAAGGTTGGCAACGGTAACGCCATTGTCGGCCAAAACGGCGGTGTACTTACCGATGTCCTCGGTGTGGATAATGCAGATGCGGGGAGCGCCCGAGGGTGCTACCTCAACATTGGGCATATTGACCGAGTTGACAATGTTACCATAGAGCAGGTAGTCATTGAGTTCCTGAGCTGCCATCATGGCGCAGTTTTCTTCACTCTCGGGAGTGGAGGCGCCGAGATGGGGAATGGGAACAACGTTCGGCAGAGTAAGAACGGCTTCATCGGGGAAGTCGGTTACGTAACGGGCAACCTTACCGCTTTCGAGTGCATCCTTTAAGGAAGCGGTATCGACCAATGCGGCACGGGAGAAGTTCAAAATACGAACGCCGTCTTTGCACAATGCCAAGGTGTTGGCATTGATCATACCCTTGGTAGCATCCATCAGAGGAACGTGAACCGTGATATAATCGCTCTTCTTATAAAGCTCTTCGATATTAGCGGTGTATTCAACTCTGGCGTCAAGGCTCCAAGCGGCTTTGACCGAGATATAGGGGTCATAACCGATAACCTTCATGCCGAGGGCCAAAGCGGCA
>JAZOCX010000145.1:0-2962 GCA_045596725.1 Eubacteriales bacterium | reverse complement strand
AGAGCTATCGCTGATAGCTCTTTTTTAACCGATTTTTTTTGTACGCATATAATACTGTTAGATAGCTTTAAACGAAAAAATTCCTTTTGAAAGGATCGCAAGCATAATGAAAATAGTTGTGGTGAAATCTCCGCCCTTTTTGGCGCCGCTTTTGCGGAGGATATTCAAAATGAAAGAGTCTAAACGGTAAAAAAATCAGCCGATAGCCAAGCTGATAACAGGATCCCTTTGCGCGGCCCTTGCTTTTATGGCATCCGCTTTCGGGGCTTGTATCACTGAGCGTCGGCTTTTTTTGCGAATATTCATCCCGACACATTGACAAATCCATACGAGTAAAATATAATATAAAATGTTGTGAAAGAATTATATGTCGGGGTTTGCAACGTTTATTTACATTGTGGGAAAATACGCGAAAAGGAAGCTTTTTAAATAAAGTCAAGGTTACTGAAATGAACAGATATGCCATTAATAATTCCGTACCGTTTGTAGTGCACAATACGTGCGCAAACGAAAACGAGATTCGACGTGCTGCCGAGGCCTATAATTCATTGATCGATAATCCGATCGAATTCCCGTGTGTTTTTGCACTGGACGGTGTATTGCAGCACGGCTTTGAAAATTTCAATTTAATTGATACCAAGCACAGTGAAAATGACGTTTCAGTGTGTGATGTTTTGACCTTCAAGCATGAATCGGGATTGGTTTGTCGGGCAAAATGCCTGCATTACCCTCGGTATGCCGCTTATGAATGGACTCTCTTTTTCGAAAATACATCGAACAAAAACAGCCCGCGAATTAACCGTCTTGCGCCTGCACATCTCTATATTGAGGGCAAAAACCCTCACGTTACGGGAATTTTAGGAGATGCCCGCAACGAGGATTACGGACTTTCTGCCGTCTCTTTGACAAACGGCATGAACGGTCAGCCCTTTGATATAGAACTTCCGCTCGGAATCGAGCAGTATCATCGCTGCTCCGGCGGGTGCGCAAGTAATCACGAGTTTCCCTATTTTAAAATGCAGACCGATTCGGGTGCTGTGATCACCGCGATAGGATGGCCGGGGCAGTGGAAAGCGAGACTTCTTGCAGACAAGAGAGGCATCCTTTATTCGGTGGGGCAGGAGGTTATGGATACCTTTCTGTATCCGCAAGAGAGTATGCGCACTCCGATGGTGCTCTTCGTTTTATGCGACGGCGCTGATCAGGACCGTCATACAAATCTTTGGCGCCGCTTTTTTATGGATTGCAATATGCCGCGCAAGGACGGATACATTTCTCAGCCCGTGTTGGGCGCATCAACCAACGGCACCGGGATGATGACCATGGCGACAGAAGAAAATCAGATTGCGCAGATAAAGGAATATCGCAGACACGGTATCCATCCCACGGCATGGTGGATGGATGCGGGGTGGTACGAGCTTGGCAACGGAGAATACCCTGCGGAAGAGATAGACTATGGTTTTACCGGGACATGGAAATTACGCGAGCGCGATTTTCCGACGCATCTTCGCGCGATAAGCGATTGCATGGCAGAGGAAGGCGGGCAGACATTGCTGTGGTTTGAACCGGAAAGGTGCGGTATTTCGCAATCGGAGCTAAAAAACGACGGATCTACGTTAAAGCCCGAATGGCTGCTCAAGGGGTATCATCAGTTTGTGATCCCTCGTAACGGCGGCAGTGAAATAATGCCCGTGCGGTGTGTGAATTTAGGCAACGAAGAAGCTTATGAATGGATTCGGGATCGTATATTTAAGGTGCTGCGCGAGGGAAAGATTTCAATTTATCGAGAAGATCATAATTTCCGCCCGTTCAGATATTGGGTGTTGACTGATGAAAACGGACGTGCAGGAATGGTTGAAAATAAATATATCACAAACCATCTGCGCTTGTGGGACGAGATCAGAGAGAATTTTGACGATATGATACTTGACAGCTGCGCATCAGGCGGGCGCCGTAATGATATCGAAAGTATGCGCCGTGCCGTACCTCTGCATTATACCGATTACTTTACGGGCTCGCTTTCGGCGCGCAACGGGATACATTGTTCACTGTTTAATTGGTTCCCTTATTTTAAAACCGAAATTTTTCCGGCGATTCTGAAAAACAATCCTCTTGATTACGCTCTTCGCTCCTCTATGGGTACATGGACGCAGCTGATTATGGATCTGCCTAAAACAAGCGAAGAGGATTTTGAAAAGGTCAGAGCGTATATAACGGAGTGGGAAACGGTTAACAAGTATTTCTATGCGGACTATTATATGCTCTCTCCATGGAGCGTGGATGAGGGTAAATGGATCGCGTGTATGTTCCTTGACGGCTGTGAGGGTAAGGGATTTATTATGGCATATCGTCGCGCACAAAACGATGATGAAAGCTATACTTTTGCACTGAAGGGCCTTGAACGGGATGCAAAATACCGTATATGCCATCTGGCCTCGGGAGAGGTAACCGAAAGCGACGGTGAATCGCTCATGAATGACGGGCTTACCGTAACTTTAAAGGATGTTCCGGCAGCAGCAACGTTGACTGTTGAACGTGTATAAAGATAGCGAGCATCACCGGTAAGCACGGTTACGGTGTGACAATTCGCGGTGGTTCACAAAAAATTAATATCTATAATAACTGAAGGGTATTGCAATTTCAAAGCGGTTGTGATATAATATATGGGCTGTTTAAAGAACAACTTTAAACGGGCCATTAGCTCAGTTGGTTAGAGCTACCGGCTCATACCCGGTCGGTCCGGGGTTGGAGTCCCTGATGGCCCACCAGAAAAAACCTCATCCGAACAGGGTGAGGTTTTTTCAACTAAATCCGCGGTGCGGACGGAGATCTGTCGCTCTATTTAGTACCTGCCGACGTTGCTGATAATCTTGCAACGGTTGCAAATGAATTTGCGTTTAACTACGTGTGGCACGGCGAAAAAAGCGGCAAATTCTTGAAGCTCTGTGGAGAACAGTACGGC
>JAZOCX010000144.1:0-1974 GCA_045596725.1 Eubacteriales bacterium | reverse complement strand
CATGTCGGGCAAAAACAAAGGTCTGCTTGAGCAATACGGAATGAGGTACTATTATGTCAAGACAGTGCTCGGAAAGCGTATTGTGCTTACCGATACCGCAGGCGAGGAGCAACGGCTGAGGATCGTCATTATTTCGTTTATCGCAGTCGGCGCAATAACTCTGCTTGCTTTCCTGCCGATAAGCATCTGGATAGCACGAATTGCCGTCAAGCCGGTTGAAAAATCCTGGGAACAGCAAAAGCAATTGGTTTCGGACGTGTCACACGAGTTAAAAACACCTATTACGGTCATATCGGCAAACGCAGATATTATGCTCGCCAACGAGGGCTCGACGATCGAAGATCAAAAAAAGTGGCTGAACTACATCAAGGACGAGTGCAACAGAATGAGTGCGCTTGTAGGTGGAATGCTTTACCTGGCAAAAACCGACGAAAGCCTTAGTGTTGACCAAGCCGAAACGATCGATCTCAGCGAGCTTGCCTACTCTGTTGGCCTGCCGTTTGAGAGCCTCTGCTTTGAAAAAGGAAAGCAGTTCCGTATCTCGATAGAGCCGGGAGTTAAGATTTTTGCAAATTCCGGTTCAATACGTCAGCTCATAAATATATTGCTTGACAACGCTGTTAAGTATTCAAATGACGGCGGAAGCATTGAGCTGAGGATAGATACCGACAACGACAAAGCAAGCATATCGGTGTTCAACTCGGGTAACCCTATCCCAAAGGATGACATCCCCAAGCTGTTTGACCGTTTTTACCGTGCCGATGCATCACGGACAAGCAGTGAAGGCGGTTACGGGCTTGGGCTTTCAATAGCTCGGCGAATTATCGAGACAAACTCGGGAAAAATATCGGTTTCGAGCAGTGCCGAGCACGGAACAGCGTTTATATGTCAGTTCAAACGGATACGCAGCGAAAAGAATTCAAAAAACGATTCATTTGATTTTACTGTTTCATAATTAAATAAACGATTTTAGAACCTCCGAAACGGACACACTATGTGTGTAATCTGTTTTGGAGGTTTTTATGTACAACAAGGTTGAAATATGCGGTGTCAACACAGCACGGCTGAAGGTGCTTTCCGAAAGTGAAAAGGCAGAGCTGTTAAAACGCACCAAGCAGGGCGACAAAGATGCTCGGGAGGAGCTTGTAAACGGAAATCTCAGACTCGTGCTGAGCGTAATTCAGTCGTTTGCAAATCGAGGCGAATGCGCCGACGATCTTTTTCAGGTAGGGTGCATCGGGCTGATCAAGGCGATTGATAATTTTGATATAGCGCTTGACGTAAAATTTTCAACCTACGCCGTACCGATGATTATCGGGGAGCTGCGCAGGTATCTTCGCGACAATAACGCAATACGTGTACCTCGCTCACTGCGTGATCTTGCATACAAAGCGCTTATCGCAAAGGAAAGGCTGTCACACACGCTCACACACGAGCCCACAATAGAAGAAATCGCCAAAGAAATGGGTGAGAGCGAGCGAAACGTAGCACGTGCATTAGATGCCATTCTGGAGCCTATATCGATATTCGAGCCGATATATTCCGAGAGCGGAGACTCAATTTATCTGCTTGACCAGATAAAGGACGAGACGGGAACCGACGAGGTGTGGCTTGAAAATATTGCCATAAAAAATGCGCTCACCTCCCTTGGCGAGCGTGAACGCAGAATAATTCAAATGAGGTTTTTCGGCGGAAAAACACAAACCGAGGTCTCGCAGGAGATAGGTATTTCGCAAGCACAGGTCAGCCGGCTCGAGAAGAGTGCGCTTGAAAAAGTACGGACACAAATGACGTAATTTTTATAAATCATCTTGACTATTACTCTATTCATTGCTAAAATACCTCTTAATTGGAGGGATATATGATGAATAGCAAAGGTTTTTTTGAGAGAAAAGGAATTTCTCTTTCGTTAAAAACTTATTTTGTCACCGCAATGGGTGCGATGGCGCAAGGACTTTTTGCATCACTTTTGAT
>JAZOCX010000143.1:0-6684 GCA_045596725.1 Eubacteriales bacterium | reverse complement strand
GGAGCGCACCAAGGAAATCGGTATTTTGCGTGCCATCGGCGCATCCAAGCGCAACGTTTCGAGTATGTTTAACGCCGAAACGCTGATTATCGGTTGCGCTTCGGGTCTGGTGGGCATCGGGGTAACCTATCTGCTCTGTATCCCCATTAACGCCATTATCCAATTCTTTACCAATATCCCCAACCTGCGTGCCATTCTCCCCGTGGAGGTTGCCGTCGCTTTGGTTGTTATCAGTATGCTCTTAACCCTGCTGGCAGGCATCATTCCCTCCCGCTCAGCGGCGAAGAAAGACCCCGTTGTCGCCCTGAGAAGCGAATGATTGACGAATGAGTTTTGTTGCGTTATAATAAGGCTATTAACAAGGACGGTGAAAAGAAATGAAAAAAATCCTCTGTCTTCTCCTTGCATTACTCTTATTGCTCCCTCTGTGCGCCTGCTCCGAAGAGGTTACGACCGACTCGGCTCTGGCTATGAATAATATGACCAACCGTGGCTACTTTTTTGAGCAAAACGGCTGGGTGTATACCGTCGGCTGGCAGGGCACCGAAGAAGCTCTTGCCAAAATGAAGCCCGACGGCAGCGAGGTAACCCTGCTTTCCGCTACCGCTCTTCCTTCTTATATCACCGGCGACGGGAAGAACGTATACGCCGTCGTAAACGGCGCCGTCTACCTCTATACCGAAGCCGATAAGGCTACGCCTGTGGTGAGCGGTAACGTCTGCTCCTTGCAGGTGCTCGGCAATCAACTGTATTATGAAAAAGAAAATGCCAAGGGTGAGCGCACTCTCTACTCTTCCCGTAAGGACGGCACCGGCGAGAAGAAGGTAATGGATAACACCGCCGCCTTCTTTGTGCTGGAAAACGAAGTCTATTACCAACCCGCCGACACCCTTACCCTAAATCGCTATGACCTCAAATCCAAAGAAACCGAAACGGTCGTTAACTCCCCCGTCAAACGCTTTGTGATTGAGAATGATATGCTCTATTATATCTCGCTTAACAAAACGACCGATTACGTCGGCGCCCTCTACCGTCTGGATATGACCAATAACAAATCCAATATCCTTTACGGTAAAGCCCACGCCTCTTCCCTGCTGGTGAAAAACGGTAACGCCTATTGCTTGAACGCCAACGGCACCCTCTATTCTATCTCCGCCACCGGCACCGCCACCGCCCTCACCGAGAACGCCACCTGCGCCTTCTTAGGTCTTGGAGAGGCAAAACTGTATTATATGACCGTCGACGAGGACGGCTTGGTAGAAAATATCCATTCCTGCAACCTCGACGGCTCCGAAAAAATCACCTTGTCTTAACAAGAACCCTCTCAGCCTTCAAAACTGAGAGGGTTTCCTATTTTCCATAAGGAAAGAAGAAAAGAGTTACAATTTTGTTACCTTCCTTGCAATATGAAAGAAAGTGTGCGATAATAGGGGTAACAGATTTTGACAAAGTCAAAAGGAAAGGGGGCATCCCGTGAACAGAATATGTGATTCACTGCCGTTTCGTCAGCCATGGGCTCGTGCGATCTGGTATCTGATGGTCATTCCCCTTTTCCCCGAATATCTTGCGCCCGTCTGGGCGATTTTGGCTTTTATTGCCGCCTGCCGTAGCTCGGCTCAGGATAAGCAACCCATTCGCATCGGCTTTGTCGGTAAGGCTCTGCTGATTTATACTCTTTATCATATCATCACCCTGCCCTTTGCCGAGATGCCCTTGGAAAGTCTTTCGACGATTACCCTGTGGCTGCTGATGTTCTTGGTTTATTTTACTCTCACCACCGTGTTGACCGACGCCACCCGTCGCAACACCCTGCTCTTGGTCTTTACCTTAGTTGCCGGCATTGTGGGTGTAATCGGTTGTTTACAGTATTTGATCCGCATTTGCGGTGTGCCCATTCCTTTGCAGTTGTGGGAGCCGCTGGATACTTGGGTTTACTCCCTTTTCCCCATCAATATCAATATTTATATCAGTTCTCTGCGTGTTTCGTCCACTTTTTCGAGTCCGAACATCGTTTCGCAGTATTTGGTGATGGCGGTGCCCTTCGTTTCGCACGTTGCCATTTATTATCACGATACCAAATGGCGTCGCATTGCGCAGGGTTGTATGATCGCTTTGGTCGGTTGTATCGCCTTTACCTTTTCGAGAGGTGCCTATCTCGCCCTGCTGGTCATGTCGCTCATTTTGATTATCACGCATATTCGGCATATCATCTCGAAGATCTTGCTCGGCTTTGGCGCCCTGCTCTTAATTCCCACCCCGATTCACGACCGATTGCTTTCCATCGTCCAGCTCGACTATTCGATTTTGGAGCGTTTTGACGCTTGGAAGGTCTGCTTAGACCTCTTTAATAAGAAGCCCCTCTTCGGCTACGGCCACGGCATTTTCTATACCTGGAACCAAATGGTGGCCAATGAGGTCAACGCCCCCCACGCTCATAACTTAGCCATTCAGCTTTTGGTCGAGGGCGGTATCATCGGTTTAATTTTGGCGTTGTACATCGGCTTTTGTATGGCACAAAGCGCCTTTATGCTCTTTAAGTTCAAAACCAGCCGTGGCTACGGCGTTACCATTATCACCTTCTTGGCGGGCTTGATGACCCACGGTCTTGTCGAATACGGATTTGGTTTTCCGAAACTTTCAGCGATCCTTTTCCTTGTCGCCGCCTTAATCGACGTAATTGCCCACCAACGGGTCAACACGCCGCTACTCAACCTGAAACGGAAAACAAAATAAAAAAGCAGAGCGAAAGCTCTGCTTTTTTCTTGATTTAAGCGAGAAATAGGTGTAAAATATAACCATATCGCCACCATACGACAGCCATGGAGGTTTTTATGAAGAAAAAAGTGATCGCAGCGGGACATATCTGCATTGATATTACCCCTGTTTTCCCTGAAAAAAAGGTTTTGCAACTGTCCGACATCTTAGCGCCCGGTAAACTGATCAACGTCGGCGAGGCTGACGTACATACCGGCGGCTCGGTCGCCAATACGGGGCTTGGCATGAAGATTTTGGGCGCTGACGTTACGCTGATGGGCAAAGTCGGAGACGATGCCTTCGGCGGCATGGTCAAACGCATTTTGGATCAGTACGGTGCGGGCGGCGGTCTGCTCGTTACCGCAGGAGAAACCACCTCCTATTCCGCCATTTTAGCGGTACCGGGGGTTGACCGTATCTTTTTACATCACACCGGTGCCAACGATACCTTTTGCGCCGAGGATATTCCGACCGATGCGCTGAAAGATGCCTCGCTCTTCCATTTCGGCTATCCGCCGCTGATGAAGTCGATGTATGAGAATGACGGCGACGAGCTGGTCAAAATGATGAAGCTTGCCAAGTCCTACGGCGTTGCCACCTCGCTTGATTTCGCCGCGATTGATCCTAATTCCCCCGCAGGCACCGCCGATTGGGAAAAAATCTTGGAAAAGGTTATGCCCTACGTCGATTTCTTCGTGCCCAGCGTAGAAGAGCTTTGCTATATGCTCGATAAAGCCCGCTTTGAAGAATGGCAGACCCGCGCGGCAGGCAGAGATATTACCGAGATCTTGGATATTGAAAAAGACGTTAAGCCCTTGGCCGATCGTTGTATGTCGCTTGGCTCAAAGGTGCTTCTGATTAAATGCGGTGCGCCGGGAATTTATTATCGTACCGCCAATCGGTTGACATTGAATGAACTTTGCGGTAAACTTGAAATGGACGTAGAACAATGGGCTGACAAAGAGGGTTTTGAGCGCAGTTACGTACCCGAAAAAGTGCTTTCGGGCACCGGCGCAGGCGATACCAGCATTGCCGCTTTCCTTACGGCGGCGCTCGACGGCTACTCTCTTGACGATACCATGCACTTAGCGGCGGCAACCGGCGCGTCGTGCGTGGAAGCCTATGATGCATTAAGCGGTCTTAAATCCTTTGCCGAGCTTGAACAGAAGATCAACGCCGGCTGGAAGAAAAATAATTTCTGATATTTTCGGAGGAAAATATGTTAGTAAACATGAATGAAGTGCTTAAACCGGCACAAAAAGGAAAATACGCCGTAGGTCTTTTTAATGCGGTAAACTTGGAACTTGCCCGCGGCATCATCGCAGCGGCTGAACAGACCCATTCACCCGTTATTATGGGTACAGCAGAGGTGCTGTTGCCTTACGGCCCGCTTGATGAGGTATCTTATTACCTGATCCCCATGGCTAAAAAAGCGAACGTTCCCGTCGTTGTTCATCTGGACCACGGCCTGAATAAAGAAACCTGCCTCAAAGCCTTGGAACTCGGCTTTACCTCGATTATGTACGACTGCTCTACCGATCCCTATGAGGTCAACGTAGAAAAGGTCAAGGAAATGGCGGAGATCGCCCATTCCTACGGCGCTACTATTGAGGGTGAGCTCGGCCACGTAGGCGACAATGAAGGCTCCGCAGAAGGCAGCTCCCATCTCGAAGACCCCTCTAAGTATTTCACCGATCCTAAGATGGCAAAGGATTTCGTAGAAAAGACGAAGGTCGACGCGCTGGCTATCGCCGTCGGCAACGCTCACGGTGCTTATAAACTGCCGCCCAAGCTCGACTTTGACAGAATTAAGACCATAGCCAGAACGGTCGACGTACCCTTGGTACTGCACGGCGGTTCGGGTCTGGCCGATGATGATTTCAGAAAGGCGATCGAGCTGGGTATCAGCAAGGTCAATATCTTTACCGATATCAATATCGCCGCCGTTAAGGCTCAGTTTAGACAGTTTAGTTCGATGGATAAGGGTCTGATCGACCTGATCCCCGCGGCTGTTGAAGCCATTAAGCAGGAAGTCGTTAAGAAACTGGAACTGTTCAGTTCCACCGGCAAGGCTCCCGGCTCTAATTACGACGTGGATAAGATCGTTCAGGCGGTTATTAAAGAACTGGCTGCCAATAACCTGCTGTAAGATATAAGGAGGTTTTCTGATGAAACGTTCCGAAATCAACAAAGCCTTAAAAGAATTAGAGGCAATGTGTAAAGAATACCGCTTTGCCCTGCCCCCCTTCTGTCATTTTACTCCCGAACAGTGGCAAACGATCGGGCATGAATATGACGAGGTTCGCGACTGTATGCTCGGTTGGGATATTACCGACTTTGGTATGGGTGATTTTGATAAACTCGGCTTCTCTCTCATCACCATTCGCAACGGCAACCGTATGATGGCGGATAAGTATCCGAAGGTGTATGCCGAGAAACTGCTTTACTTAAAGGAAGGCCAATGCGCCGCCAACCATTTCCATTGGTATAAGACGGAGGATATCATCAACCGCGGCGGCGGCAACGTCTTGATCCGTGTATACAATTCCCTCGAAAATGAAGAGGTTGACTATGAGTCGGACGTAACGGTGCATACCGACGGCCGAACCTACACTGTGCCCGCAGGCACGCAGATCCGCCTGACCCCCGGCGAAAGTATCCATATTCAGCAGAATATGTATCATGACTTTGCCGTGGAAGAAGGCAGCGGCCCCGTCCTGCTCGGTGAGGTAAGCCAGTGCAACGACGATAATACCGACAACCGCTTCAATCCCGCCGTGGGAAGATTTCCCGAAATCGAGGAAGACGAAGCGCCCTACCGTCTGCTCTGCAACGAATATCCCACCTGCAAATAAAAACAAAATCGCTTAGACTTTCGTCTAAGCGATTTTTTATACCCTGATTAAACTCAAATCATTCCCACTCTTTTTTGGGAATCTTCTTTGTCTTATTTATACCCTAAATACTATCCTAAACGACAATTTTGAGCCCGTTTTCTACCCATTATTTCATTTATCAAAATTTTTGTTGCAGAAAATGTTGCAAAATCGCTTGCGGGATGGTGGCGAGTGGTTGTGGGGTTAATAACCGTATTCAACATTAAATAAATCGTATTCCGATGAGTTTTCTATTGCATACAGTAAACTTTTTGCGACACGACGATAAAAGTCACAAACCACAGAAACGTGGTCCTTTACTTCACCAAATTCCCCATCCTCCCATGCTTCGCTATCAGGGGCATGAAGATAACACACCTCATACCGACTGATAATTGGCGCAACAAGAGGGTTGTCAAAGTCTGTTTCCAATAAACGTGCTGTTTCTTCAAGATCAATTATCATTTTTCGAATAGTATCATATGTATAAAAATTATACCCTCCCAGTTCATCAAACACGCACTGGTATGTATCGTTTCGCCAATTAGTAACCCTGTGTGAATTATACTTTAGAGTTGGATCGAAATGCTTCTTCAAAAAATGAAATAAGAAGACCTCAACATAAATTGAAGATACAGAAAAACAAACCTCATTTTCATGAACCTCGCCAAAAGCAATCGATTGAGCATCGTCAACTTTTACTGGAACGAACAAATATTTGTCATATAAATCTATTCCATTAGAAATCTCAATTTGATACACAAGCATTCCCCCTCGAACTTCATATCTAACTAATTAGCCACTTGCAACTATTCCTTTTTGCTATTTTTACATTGCGTGTTGCAAAAGTGTTGCAGAAGCGTTTTTGCCAAAACATAAAATGCCCGAAAGCCCTTTATTTGCAAGGGTTTTCGGGCAGTTGTAAGCCAGTTAGCATTATTCCCACTCGCTCCCGAAAAAGACAACCTAAACAATTTTGTATAGGCGGTTTAGCTCGTGGTATCTCATACATCTGTATTATTCATAAAGTATGGACTATCAGATTTTTTGTTGC
>JAZOCX010000142.1:0-14379 GCA_045596725.1 Eubacteriales bacterium | reverse complement strand
ATTTAATCTACTACGCCAATGGTACGCCAGTTACTACGCCAAAATGCCGCACAGATACAAAGGGTTATATTCTGTGCTGTAAAAACGACTCTCTGAGACGACTTGAAACCATTGGAGTTTTGTACACTTAGGTATTGTTTTGTAACTTCGGGGGCAGAGGTCCCCACAATGAAACCCCTGGACTAAATAACAAGTTATAAGAACTTATAAGAAGATATAAGAATTTTCCCAAATCTTCTTACCACAGTTTTACCAAAAAATAACGGACTATGGAACTTCCATAGTCCGTTTAATTTTATTTGGTTGGTACGACAGTGAAATCATTATTATCATTCAAAAAAGTGTAAATTGGAACACCAAAGGAACCGTCGTCGGAAATGCTTTTTACAAGTGTTTTTAAAAAGAAATCAATCCATACTCTATCTGGCTGTTCTGCATTTGGAATTTGTTCTGTCGCCCAAATCGGCGAAAGAACTTTAAGTTCCTTGGTGTCAAGAACAATTCCGATAGAAACATCGTAAAAATCAAATGAACACTCAAAAGCATATATAGACTTTTTATTTTTTTCGATTTCAATATCTTCGGGAATATCTGTTAAGGTTATCATCATTCTACCTGTGATTTTTCCATTTTCATTTTCAAAATCATCGATTGTTCCGTTCTTTGAAAGTGCTTTTTCAACAGTGTCGAATAATTCTTGATTTATTAACATATTATATCACCTTACCATAATTATCTTGTTAATTCATTTTACCACAATTTTACCACAGTTTCAAAACAAATTATGAGAATTTATAAGAAGATATAAGAAAATCTTGGTTTTTACCGTTTTATTATGGCAGGTTATAAAAGGTTATAAGAACTTATAAAATATTATAAAACTCATTTTGAGCGTCTCCCCACGATGAAGCCTCTTGATTAAGAAAATGCCGTAAAATAGCGGTATTACAGGGTTTTTGAAACCCAACAAAAACCGATTTACGACAAATGAAAAAATGAAGACACCCTATGACCGTCAAAGTCATAGGGTGTTTTTGCATATTTTTTATTTAACTGACCGACAAATTGGAATTTGGCGAATTAAAAGATACCTTTGTTATATTTAATCATCGCTTTAAAACTGATAATAAGTCCTACAACAATACTAACAATCAAAACTGCGGTACCAATTAATGTAAAAATATCGTTTTCTGTATATAGGGTTAAGGCAGATAAAATGCTGAATATAATTATACCGATACCAACTAATATAGTGCCCAAGCCCACTTGTTTTCCAAAGGGTATCCTGTCTTCTTCGGAAACACGATTTCTATGGTACGAATGAAGAGATGATATGTTTCCGCGCCTATTTGAGATTCCAAACACAATAAATATAACACCTATAAGAAGTGTAACAATATTGCTTGCCATAATGTAACCTCCGTCAAATTCATATTTATCAAATTGATTACATTATACTATAAATTATTCAAAATTTCAATATTTCCGCAATCTTAATGCGTTGTAACGATTCTTATAGAATCTTTATGACTCTTTATAAATCTTCATGATTATATAAGCGTTATGAGTCTTTATCTTAAACATAGAGTAAAGGAATGGTATCGGCTGTTCGCAAAAGCGGAACAAAAATTGCGCTTGATTATGCCGTTAAAAAGAAGAAAGAAATTATAATTTTTCCTGATGAGGCTAAGACGGGTGAAAGGTAAACCCTGCTTAGAAAAAGGCTCTGCTGAATTTCAGCAGAGCCTTTTGTTAGTCGAGGGTTTTGATAATTTTGGCGGGATTGCCGGCGATGACGCATCGGCCGTCGGGGAAGCTTTTGGTTACCACGCTGCCGGCGCCGACAACGGTGTTGTTTCCTAATTCTACGCCCGGCAAAATAACGCTGTTCATGCCGATCCAGCAGTTTTCTCCTAATACAATGGATTTGGGGGGGAGATGGTTGTCTAAATTGGTAAAATCGTGGTTTGCCGTGATCAGCCCAACGTTGGGGGCGATATAGGTGCCGTGGCCGATGGTGATCTTTCCGATCGCCTGAAAATAGCAACCGCAGGTTTGAAAATTATTTAAGTCGTCGGGGTGAAAGTCGATATTCTCACCGCTGGCGATCAGCATACGGGAGGTTACGGGGAAGCGGGCGGTTGTGTTGGTTTTGTGCACCATACGGGAAAAACCGTCGAGCGTTACCCATTCCCAGCCTTTACTGCACAGTCCGTTCAGTTTGCCCGAGAACCATTTGCCTTTGAGATATTTTTTGTCATAGTACAGACAGGCGAAGAAATGCCCCCATACATAGTACCATGCGCCACGAATACCGGTTTTAAGCAATGTCAGTATTTTCATTTTCATGATCCTTTTGATTTAATGTGTGCCATGCGGCCACAATGCGTTTTTTCAGTACAACAATATACAATACAGTCCAAACGATGCCGAGGGCTACCGATTCACCCAGACCGGTGAGGACAGACTCTAAGGGGAGTAGTTGTTTTAGCCCGAAAAAGCACACCGAGAAGCCGGCGCTGATCAGCAGAATAAAGAATAGCTTCTTCCACGGAAAAACACGTACAAAGGGAATTTCAAGAGTAGAAGAGGTTCTCATTAGCTGCCATACGATAATCAGCAACATCGCCACAAAAGTACCGATGGCGGGGCCGATCATACCGAACAGATAATAGAAGAGGGGGTTGATAATCGCATTGATGATTAGCGAGCCAACGCTTGCCCAGAAAATATCCTTTGTTTTGCCCTTGGCGTTTAAGATCATACCGAAATAGGTGCAACGCAACAGCAGAATGAGGGTATACACACGAAATACGGGGATACCTGCGATATATTTATCGGAGTAGAGAAAGACCATAACGTCCTCAGCAAAGGTGAAGACGGTGCCTACGATCAAGGCGATCAAAATAAAGGAAAGTTCGGTTGCGGCGCCCCAGAGGGAGACGGCAGACTCGGACTTTTTGTCTTTCAACAGACGGGTAAGCTGGGGGAGAAGGACAGCGGTGATGGAAGAAGCGATAAAGGAGACGGGCAATTCTTTGGAGGCGTTGGTATAGATCGCCATTTGCTCGGTATCCATCACATAGCCGATCAACAGTTTGTCGATCTCAATATTTAGGGTTCCCATCACGGAAGCCAAGCCGATGGGAATGGAGAAGGCAAAGATTTTTTTGATAAGGGAAAAATCAAATTTCGGACGAAAACCGCCGCTGACTTTATAGGCTAAGGCGTAGACGATCAAGGCAAATAGGGCGTAGACGGTTAAGTACAGCACCATATATTCCTTAAAGCCGTAGCCGAGCCATTGAATGACCAATACCGAGCCGAGCAGACAGATGCTTTCGAGAATACGGTAAACGGTTACCCAGTTGGCTTTTTGATAGACGATCAAAACGTTTTCAATGCCCGACACGGTTACGTTTGCCCAAGGGAAGAGCAATAAGAAATAGATAAAGGATAAAATGGCGGGGTTATCAAAAAAGGAAGAGATAACGGGGGCGCAAAGGGCGAGGGCAATGCCCGTCAGCAGGCTCAGTGCACCGCTGAGGGTATAATAGGTGCCCAGAAAGTTTTGGCGCTCTTTATCGGAATCGGCTCGGGATATGAAATAATTGATACTGCTGGGAAGACCCATCATAAAAACCGAGACAAACAGCGCGGCAACCAACTGCAATTGAGAATAGGTGCCGTATTCCTCTACCGTGCGAAAACGGGACAAGAGCATAGCCGTTACCATCGTAATGGCTAAGGCAATGACACGGGAAAGGGTGATCGTTATTGTGTTTCGTCCAAGCGAGTTGGATTTTGACATAAAATAACTCCTGTTTCATTCGTTGAGAATCGAACCATAACGCCCAAATATAACCACATAGACAGTAGATCCTGTGCATCCGAGGACGAGGTGGAAACGATCGGATAGATCAGCAATACCGCAGTAAACAAAAGAATATAGGCAATCTGAGAGCGGTTTTTCTCGGCAATGGCTTTTTTAAGCGTTTTAATGATATAGGAAAACAGATAAAATACGATGATACACAGCGGAATGAGTGCCCATATACCGTAATCGGCGATTAAACGGGCAAGGAAGCAATGGATGCTCCAAACGTTTTTCTCGCCGGCTACCGAATACATTTTGGCTAACTGCTCGGTGTTACCGATGCCAACGCCCATTCCGTAGGATTTTACAAAGCAGGTAGCGGCGTGTTTTATCAGAGCAACACGAACGCCGCCGCTGGCATTGAGATTGAGGGTACTGTTGCCGTTTTCGTCTACGGTGTAAAATTCATCGAAGATACTGGGATCGTCCTCTTCCACCGGCGGGGTATATTCTATCGAGGGGAAGTATTGGGATAAAAAGCCCACGACCTTCGGCATAATTCTAACGTAATTATTAGCTAATAAAACAACACAGAAGCAAAGCAAAACGGCAATGGGGATCCATCTGGTTTTATGTTGATAAATAAGGCAAAACAGCGTTATGCCCACCCACAGGATCCAGATGGAAATAATGATCAGCCGAGCGCCCGCTGCCAGCGAAACAAAAAAGCAAAGGGGCAGGAGTGTTACGGGAACAAAGGCCATTTTTTTGTTTTTGGGACAGTATTGACTCCATACTAACAAAGCCAAAGACACGACAAACAAAAGGGTGGAGGAATAGTCGTTGGTATTGGCAAAGGTAACGACGGGGAACTGCAAAACGGTATTGAAAAAGTGGAAGCGTTTTAGCGAGTCATACATCGAATTGAAAATACCGCCGAAAAACATTTCATAGATCCCGCCAAAGCAGAGCAGTAACACGGCTGCGCCGGCGGTTATAACCGTGTATTTGAGGAATCGTTTATCCTTGCACACTTGTAAGGTGAGGAAAAAGAAGGCAAGGTCAAGACACAGATTAAACCATTTTCTGAATGAAAAGGCAAAATCAATCGAGAAGAATAAGGAAACAAGCCCGTGCAAAATAAGAACAGCCATGAATATGTAGCATATTTTTTCAAGCTTGCCAGCCTGCTTCCACGGGTTGTTTTTATTCACAAGGCTCCATACGATAAACAAAATCACCGTGATGGGCAGAAGGATGCGAAAAGGAGATAGGTTGCCGACCAAAGGAATGGGCAAGGATATCACAGCATCTCCGATAAAGGAAGAAAAGACGCAACAAAGCCAAGAAATCATGAGGATTTCTTTGAGCTTATCTTTTTTCCATGCGCTTATCTTTTGCTCCATTGAGGGTCTCCTTATATCAAAGTTTCAAATAAATGCAATAAGTGTTGAGTGGTATTTTTCCAGGTGAGTGTTTGGGCGGTGATTAAACCCTTTTCGGCAATTTCTTTTGCAAAAGCGGTATCCGATAGGCATTTATCGATCACGTCGGCAATCGCCTGCGGGGAATCGACGGGGACAAGAAAGCCGTTTTCTCCGTCTTTTATCACGTCGGCAATGCCTTCGCCCTTCGTTCCAACGGCAATACAGCCTGTCGACATCGCTTCTACATAGGCAATGCCAAAGCCCTCAGGAGCGCTGACCATGACGAAAAAGGTGTTTTTACCCATTTCTTCCCGTGCCATAGCATTCGTAAGGCGACCGGTGAAGGTTACCGCATCGGCAACCGACAATTGCTTTGCCAATGCTTCAAGATTTTCTCGCTCTCCGCCTTGACCGACAACCGTCAGCGTCATAGCGGGATACTTTTCTTTTAATAGGGATAGTGCGCGAATGGTCATATCCACCCGCTTTAAGGGGATCAGATTACAAACGGCGATCATACCAAAGGGGTTACGCTGTTGGGAAACGGTATGAGGAACAAAGCCGCTTAGAATGGTGTGAACGGGGGTGGTCGTACCGCAGGAGCGAACTCTGTCTGCCAATTTTGAGCTTACGGCGACGATAGCGTCCGCCTCGTTACAATCACGGCAAAACTCCGTTATCTTGCCGGCACGCAAGGGAAGCTCGGTATCGCTTCCGTGGGTGGTAACGACAAGGGGACAGCCGTATTTCTTTTTCAGCCACGCACCGATCTTACTGTCAAAGCCGAGGGTGTGGGCGTGAATGATATCGGGCGTAAAGTTGGCTAATGCGCTATTAAGGCGCAGTGCGGTTATGGCACTGGCCACGTTAAAAGTCCTTTCGCCGTAAGAGGAGAGGGTGAGATAGCGAAAATCAACGATCTCAACACCGTCGAGCAGGAAGGGTTTTTGGTTAAGAGAAAAACGCTTCCCCTTTCTGTCCCTTTTCCCAAAGCCGAGCGGTACCAGCACTCTGACCTTATGGCCGAGGGCGGCATATTCCCGTATTTGATTATGGACGAATGAAAAGGATAGGTTTTCATAGAGCCCATAATGACAGACTACAAGGATATTCACGCATCAAATCTCCCCGAAAAATCGGTGGATGCAACGTTGCTGATAGGCAGTTTAACGGGAGCGCCCGTAGCCGCCGACTGATAAATGGCAAGGATCATTTCCAGTGCGTTTCTGCCGGCAACGGCATCAACATAGGGCTTGCGATCCTTGTTGATAGCATCAATAACGTCGGCAAAAAGGCTGGTGTGGCCGTTGCCGTATACGTTCGAGGTGGCTTCTTCGAGCCCCTTATTTTTCTGATCGGCGTCGGTTTCCTCTTTGAAATCCCACACGTCGATATTATTGGTGGATTTACCGCCCAGTTTTACCGTGCCGTTTTCACCGAACAGATACAGGGTTTCTTCCAAGTTCTTGGGGTATACGTTGGTGGTACCTTCAATGGTGCCCACAGCGCCGTTTTTGAATTTAACTACGGCCATACCGATATCTTCACATTCGAGATAGTCGTGGAACTGCTGTTTGGTTACGCCGTATACCTCATCAACCTCATCGCCCATCATCCAACGGAGCAGGTCGATACCGTGGATGCACTGATTCATCAGGCAACCGCCGTCCTGCGCCCAGGTGCCACGCCAAGGGGCCTGAGTATAGTAATCCTGATTTCTGTTCCAGCGAACGTGGATCGAGCCGTGGGAGAGGGTGCCGAAACGGCCGCCTTCGAGTGCCTGACGCATCTCCTGAACAGCGATGTTAAAGCGGTTTTGGTGGCAGGCGGAAACTTTTACGCCCTTTTCTTCACTGCGGCGAATGATCTCCTCGGCATCAGCCATCGACATAGCCATCGGCTTTTCGATGATCACGTTGATGCCACGGTCGATGCAATACAGAGCGATTTCGGCGTGAATGCCCGACTCGGTAGCAATACTGGCAAGGGTGATGTCGTTTTCTTTAAGCATCTGCTTATAGTCGGTATAACGCTTGATGGAAGCATCCTTTTCAAGACCGTGCTTTTTAAGAAGATTCTCCATCGCCTCGGGCAATATATCGCATACTGCCACAATGTTTAAGTCATTATTAACGGCGGCCTTAATGTGATTGGTGGAAATTCTGCCGCATCCGATCAGTGCGTAATTCATAGTATTTCTCCTTTAATCTTTCAAAATATCTTGATACAGAGCTACAAGCTTCTTTTCTTGTACGCCCCAGTTGAACTCTTCTTTTACGGCTTTTCTGCCGTTTTCACCCATACGTTTTGCTTCATCGGGGTGATACAGCAGATAGGAAATGGCTTTGGATAGTTCATCGGTATTGTCGGGATCAACACACAAGCCGATGTTATACTGCGCTACCATAGCCTTGTTATAGGTGCTGTTTGATAAAATGACGGGCAAGCCCATCGACATATACTCATACACCTTAATACCGAAGGTATCGATTTTCAAATACTGGCCTCGGTCTAACAGGGTGCATAAGCCGATCATACTGCGCGAAAGAAGGTCGGCCACCGCTTTGCGGTCGAGCAGGCCTTGGTAGGACACGCAGGAAAATGCCGGCAGCCTTTTCAGGCTCTCTTCGTATTCGGCCGATTCATAGCTTCCCGCCAAAAGCAGGGTGGCGCCTGCCTTATGAGAGGCAATGATATTATTGGTGATGCCTCGGGCTTCGGTTAATCCGCCGACGTAGCAAACGCTGTTGGGGATTTTTTCGGCATTGGCATCAAAAAGATGGAAAAATTCGCCGAGGATAGCTGCATTGCTGATAATAGACACCCGTTTACAACGGCCCTCAAAGGGGTTGTTGCCGTTTAGGGTGCAGGGGCAGACAACGGCATCGATTCTTCTTAAAATATAATTTTCATATTTCCCATAGCAGGTGGCAATCAAGCGAGAAAGCCAAGAGGGGAGATAGGATTTTGAGCCAAGTTGTTCGCGGTAAAATTCGTGGCTGTCAAATATAACTTTTTTGCCCCGTTTTTTCAGTTTCAGCGCAAAGGGGAGAAGTTCGGGATCGTGCAAATGATAAATATCGGCATCCACGCCGAGGGCTTTTTTATAGGCCGTTTGGCTGGTGGATAATATACGCTTGATGCGGCTTTGAGGCATATCGCCAAAGCCGACAATATGTACGCCGTCCTTTTCATAGCTTTCGCCCTGCTCGACAAGATAGACATCGTATCCTGCCTTTGCCAGAGAAACACATTCCTTTTGAAATATCCGCACATCCTCTTTGGGATGGGCGCTTGTTACATGACATACCTTTATCATGCAAAATACTCCTTGGTTTATCTATCATATCAACATAAGCGGTTGATAGTTGTTATCAAAGTAATAGGCTTTTGCCAAAGAGCAGTCATATTTCATACTGCTCTTTGGCGGATCATTTTCTTAGAGGACTTCGATGTTAGCCTTATTGGCGATATTCTTGGTGATATTCTTGCAGTCGAACACGGGAACGCCGGCATTGGCGACCATATCGTAATCAACGTTGGTATGAGCAGTAGTGATGCAAACCAGATCATACTGATTGAGGATAGCGGTATCGATGGCTTCGATGCCCTTATGATACTCGCCGTTTTCACGGTATTCGGGAATGAAGGGATCGTAGAAATCAACGCAGGCGCCGGTCTTTTCAAACTCTTCAATAACACGGATAGCGGGGCTTTCACGATAGTCGTCGATATCCTGCTTATAAGCAACGCCGAGCACCAGAACCTTCGAGCCGTTCAGTGCCTTCTTATGGCGGTTGAGGATCTTGCCGGCACGCTCAACGGTGTATTCGGGCATACGGTCGTTTACCATCATTGAAGCTTCAATCATCGAGGTATGGAAGCCGTACTCTCTGGCTTTCCAGCTTAAATAATAGGGGTCAAGCGGGATGCAGTGGCCGCCCAAGCCGGGACCGGGATAAAATGCCTGGAAGCCGTAGGGCTTGGTTTTTGCCGCATCGATAACTTCCCAGATATTGATGCCCATTTTGTTGCAGAGGATAGCCAGCTCGTTTACCAGACCGATGTTGATGTTACGGTAGGTGTTTTCGAGGATCTTCTCCATTTCGGCAACGGCGGGGGAGGAAACGGTGTGAATATCGCTGTCGAGGATCGAACGGTAAACCATCGCAATAACCTCAACGGCATCGTCGCCGATAGCGCCGACAACCTTGGGGGTGTTGCTGGTCTTATAAATCAGGTTGCCCGGATCGACACGCTCGGGCGAGAAGCCGAGGTAGAAATCCTCACCGCAGACAAGACCGCTGCCCTTTTCGAGAATGGGTTTGAGCAATTCCTCGGTGGTGCCGGGATAGGTGGTGGATTCCAAAACAACCATCGTGCCCTTCTTCAAATACTTGGCAATCGCCTCAGCCGAAGAACGGACGTAGCTGATATCGGGCTGCTGATGTGCGTCAAGCGGGGTGGGTACGCAGATAGCGATAAAGTCCATATCCTTCATGAAGCTGAAATCGGTGGTGGCTTTGAGCATGCCCGAAGCAACGAGTTCCTTTAAGTCGGAATCAACGACGTCGCCGATATAGTTGTTGCCGGCATTGACCATATCAACCTTTGCCTGCTGAACGTCAAAGCCAATGGTCTTAAAACCGTGCTTTGCCTTGTCAACAGCCAAGGGCAGACCGACATAGCCCAAACCGCATACGCCCATTTTAAGGGTTTTACTTTGGATTTTTTCGATAAGTTCCTGTTTGATCGACATTTCAGTTTTTCTCCTCTGTTACTGTATTTTCGTTTTTAATATACTTTTTATGACAGGCCTCGCAAACGGCTTTCCCGTCGGAAAATCTGAGCTTGGCGCCGCATTCACAGACATAGCCCTGTACCTTTGCCGGAGAGCCGTATACCAAAGCGTAATCGGGTACGTCCTTGGTTACCACCGAGCCGGCACCGATAAAGGCGTACTTGCCGATATCATGACCGCAGACGATGGTGGCGTTGGCACCGATGCTGGCGCCTTTTTTTACGACCGTTTTCCGATACTCGTCTTTTCTTTCGATAAAGGAACGGGGGTTGATCACGTTGGTGAACACGCAGGAGGGGCCTAAGAAGACGCCGTCCTCACAGATGACACCGGTATAGACCGATACGTTGTTCTGGATCTTAACACCGTTACCCAAAACAACGCCGGGGGAGATAACTACGTTTTGACCGATATTGCATTTCTCGCCGATTATACAGTCTTTCATAATATGAGAAAAATGCCATATCTTAGTGCCTTCGCCAATGACGCAGCCGTCATCCACATAGCTTGATTCGTGCACGAAATAGTTTTTATCCATTACAGTGCCTCCAATACCGCCGAGATGATCTGCTGTTGCTCTGCCTCGTCAAGATAAGGGTGCATAGGCAGGGACAGGGTTCTGGCACAGTAATCGTCGGCATTCTTGAAAGCCTCATTAAAGGTAGGCTCGTTTGCAAAGACCGGCAGAGCATGCTGGGGGGTGGGGTAATAGATCATATTGGGGATGTTCTTTTCGTTTAAGTGAGCAATGACCCGATCTCTCGTTTCGGTATCCTTTGCCAAAATGGCGTACTGGGCATAAACCGAAACGCAACCGTCCAGCACAAAGGGGGTGGTGAAGTTCGAAGCAAAGGCTTCGTTATAGCGATTGGCCACCTGCTGACGGGCGTCTACCTCATAGTTTTTGAGGGCGTCGAACTTGGGGAGCAAAATGGCGGCCTGCAAGGTATCCAGACGGGAGTTTACGCCAACGCGTACGTTATCGTACTTGCCCTTGGGCCCCTTGCCGTGAACGCAAATGGAGCGAATAATGGCGGCCGTTTCATCGTCGTCTACGAAGATGGCACCACCGTCGCCATAACAACCGAGCGGTTTGGCGGGGAAGAAGGAGGTGGTTGCGATCTGACCGAAGGCACAGCATTTCTTGCCCTTATACTCGGCACCAAAACTCTGGGCGGCGTCCTCAATCAAAATCAAGCCGTACTTTTCGCAAATCGGGATAATGGCGTCATAATCACAGGGGTTGCCGAGGATATCAACGGCAACGACGGCTTTGGGGGTGAGTTTACCCTCGGAAAGCACCGCCTTGATCTGACGCTCTAAACTTTCGGGACAGAGATTGTAGGTATCGGGCTGAATATCACAAAAGACCGATGCCGCACCGAACATCTTGGAAGGCTCGGTTGAGGATATAAAGGTAATATCGGGACAAAATACGGCGTCCCCCTCGCCGATACCGTATACCATATAGGCGATTTGCAAAGCATCGGTACCGTTGGCGCAGGTGATGCAGTGCTTACGGCCCACATACTCGGCAAGTTTGGTTTCCAGTTCCTTTACCGGTGCGCCGCCGATGTACTGACCGGCGTCGAGCACGGCGTGGATCTGCTCGTCGATCTCCGTTTTCAAGGCCTTATATTGGGCTTTCAGATCGATAAATTGCATATTATTCTCCCTTCTCTATCACCGAGATCAGTTTGCGGGATAGATTCGTGTAATCATATTCTTCTGCGGTGGCCTTGGCTTTTTCGCAGTAGAAGGCATATTCCTCAGTCGGCATAGCCGCTATATACTCAATGGTGCGGGCAATATTTTCAGCGGTGGGATTATCCACCTGCAATCCGGCACCGGCACGGACGGCGGGGTTTTCCTTGCTCGGAAAATCGCACAACACCGGCTTGCCTGCCGCTAAGTAATCAAAAAGCTTATTAAAGCTGATGCCGTACTTAAATAAGGAAGAGGGGCTGTTATGGGCAAAATTCAGATCCGCACGGCTGACGATCGAAGGAATAAACTTTTTCTCCACCCGACCTTTGAAGATAACGTTATCAATCTTCTCGTCTTTCACCCGTTGTTTTAAGTCGGGCAATTCATCGCCATCGCCCCAAATGAGGAAGCGGATACGGGAGTCGGTGATTTGTTTGGCGGCGTCGAGCAGGAGCCCCAAATTATTCACCTTGCGGATCGAGCCGGCGTATACCACCTTAAAGGTTTGAGCATCGTCCAAATCCTCGTCGGTAAAGGGGTGCTCGGTTACGTTTTTGTTAAACAAAGCAAGGTCGATCCCGTTATTGATATAATGTACTTTACTGCGGGGGATCTGCTTTTCCCAGCCCTGTTCCTCGATATACTCATAGGCATTTTCCATCGTGAACACCACTTGGTCTGCCTTTTTATAGATCCATTTTTCCAGCCAGCGCAAAGCAACGACGGCGGGGTTATTGGCGCCTGCCACATCGTACGCCACGATCGATTCGGGCCACAGATCGGCAATCTCGGCAACGCCTCGGCAACCGTACTTGCGAGCCATACGAATACCCATTGCGCAGGAAACGGGTGGCATCGAGGTAGCTACTATGGCGTCGGGTTTATCAAAGTGCTTGCACACGCCGGGTAACTTCCAGGCAAATTCACACATATTATATACTCGTTTAAGCCCGTTATCCTGATAGCCCTTGCAACGGATATAGACGTAGTCGACACCGTCGACCCGCTCGGTACGATACCGCTCCTTGCCCTCAATCAGATTTTTATCGGAGTTGTGCACTGTGCTGGCGGCAAAGATGGTAACCTGATGCCCCATCGCCATTAAATGCTTGGCAAAATAGGTTTGGCGGGCTAAGGGGTAATAGATGGGCGGTACTGCATAATGATTGATCAGCCAAATATTCACCTTATTCCTCCTTGCCCAGCACCGCTGTTACGGTACGAAACATCGTTTTTATATCGCCAAAGAAACTGAAATTCTTAATGGCTTGAAGATTATATTTCATCTTTTCGGGTAATACCTGCTTAACGTACACCGTATCGGGATCTTCGGCGCCTTCCAGCAGTTCGTCCTCGTCCTTATAGAGAATACTCGCCTCGGATGTTACGCCTGCGGGCAAAAGCAGGGTGGCCATCATTTCGGGGGTGTAAGACGCCACGTATTTGGGAACCTCGGGGCGGGTGCCCACAAAGGTCATCGTGCCACGGAAAATATCAATGAGCTGGCACAGCTCGTCCAAACGGCATTTGCGGATCAGCTTGCCCACACGGGTGATGCGACTGTCGTTGCCCACCGTAACCTGCGTGCCGATTTTATCGGCGTTACTTACCATACTTCTAAACTTGAAGATACGGAAGGTCTTGGCGTATTGCGTTACTCTTACCTGGCGGTAAAAAACGGGGCCGGGCGAATCGAGTTTAATGGCAATCGCCAAAATCAAAAACACGGGGGAGAGCACAATCAGCATAACCGACGATACCACGATATCAAACACACGCTTGAAAAATAAACCGACGCTATGCTTTTTTAAGATATCGTAATAGGGGCGGACTTCTTCAATTTGCAGTTCTTGGGGGAGCTTGTCCCAATCTTTTACTATCATTTTAGATACTCTTTCAAAACAGAGGTATAGGTGTCGATCACGTAATCCACCTGTTCATCCGTAAGACAGGTGTGAAGAGGCAGGGTGATCTCGTTGGCAAAATGCGCATAGGCGTTGGGATAATCGGCAATGGCAAAGCCTAAATTTTTATAGGCGGTGTGCATCGGCAAAGGCTTATAATGCACGTTGCAGGCAACACCTTTTTCTGCCATTTTAATAATGATCTCATTACGCTCTTTGGTGGTAATGTTAGGGATGCGGGTAAGATACAAATGCCCGGATGATTGATAACTGTCGGTATAATGGGGCAACACCTTAACGCCGAGAGGGACAAAGGCGTTGTCATAGCGGGTAATGATCTCTTTTCTTCGGGCAAGCATCGTATCATAGCGCTTCATTTGGCTGAGCCCCAAAGCGGCGGCGATATCGGTCATATTGCATTTATAAAGCGGGGCTACGATATCGTATTCCCAAGCGCCGAGCTGGGTTTTGGCAAGGGCGTCTTTCGACTGCCCGTGTAAACTCATCAATTGAAGCTGTTTATAAATATCATCATTGTCAATGCCCTTTATATTGTTCCAGGTCAGCGCACCGCCCTCGGCGGTGGTGAAGTTTTTCACGGCGTGGAAGGAGAAAGAGGAGAAATCGGCAAGACTGCCGGCCTTTTTTCCGTTTGCCTCGGCACCGAAGGAATGAGCGGTATCGGCAAGGACGGCAATGCGCCCTAAGGCTCGCTGGATATCA
>JAZOCX010000141.1:0-7447 GCA_045596725.1 Eubacteriales bacterium | reverse complement strand
ATAACAACGGACATCGCTGACACGAGACTCGAACACCACCTGCGGATCGTACTGTTTGAGCAGATACAGATAGCGCAATGCCGCCGTCATCGTCAGTTCAGGATCAAGCATCTTTTCATAGCGCATGCTGGCATCGGTTCGAAGACCGATACGTGCCGTTGTTTTGCGGGTTGTGATACCGTCAAAGTTTGCCGATTCAAGCAGAAGGCTGGTGGTGGTATTCTCAATCTCAGAGTTAAGACCGCCCATAATACCGGCGATCGCCATCGGCTTATCTTCACTGCAAATCATCAATGTTTCGCTGTCAATATTACGCTCTTGACCGTCAAGCGTGGTAAAGGTAAAGGACTCGGCAAAACGGCGAACATTGATCTTTTTAACAACCGAATAGTCAAAGGCGTGCATCGGCTGGCCGAGTTCTAACATGACGTAGTTAGTAAGATCGGCAAGGAAATTGATGGAGCGCAGACCGCAATAGAACAGACGAATCCGCATATTCATCGGAGAAACGGTGCGGGAAATACCACTGACGATTGCGGAAGTATAGCGATAAGCACGCTCGGGATCTTCAATGGTAACGTCTACCTCGGGCAGATCATTAATAGATTGCGCATCAAAAACCTCTACCGAGCGAAGTTCACGCTCGGCAATGGCGGCAAATTCACGGGCGATGCCGTAATGCCCCCACAGGTCGGGGCGATTGGTTAACGCCTTATTATCTACTTCAAAGACAATATCGTCAATGGCAAAAAGTTCTTTCAAATCAGCACCGAGCGGGGTGTCGGCGTCAAGTTCCATAATGCCGTCATTATTAGCCGAGATGCCCAGCTCTTTTTCCGAGCAACACATACCGCAGGATTCAAAGCCGGCGATCTTGGTCTTAACAATATCCATACCGCCCGCTTTACCGCCTTCGGTAGCAAAAGCAACGATCATGCCCTCACGCACGTTGGGGGCACCGCATACGCAATCCACCGTTGCTTTACCGGTGTTTACCTTCAACAGATGAAGCTTCTTGGAGTTAGGGTGATTTTCCACGCTTTCAATGCGAGCCGCCACTACACCACTCACATCAGCACCCATCACGTAAATATCCTCAACCTCTGCCGTAGCAAGGGTAAAACGCTTGATTAAAGCAACCTTATCAATACCGGATAGGTCAACAAAATCTTCAATCCAATTCATTGAAATTAACATGGTTATACCCCCTTATCTCGAAGTAAACTGCGACAACGATTTCAGATTGCCGG
The DNA here is from genome assembly GCA_045596725.1 of Eubacteriales bacterium. Classification (GTDB taxonomy): domain Bacteria; phylum Bacillota; class Clostridia; order Oscillospirales; family UMGS1783; genus CAKSHC01. Next base: position 6,197 of record JAZOCX010000141.1, on the reverse strand, counting down.
AATTAAGCATACGAATATCTTTAATGCCGTACTTCATCATAGCAAGACGAGTTAAGCCTAAGCCAAAGGCAAAGCCGGAATACTCTTCGGGGTCAATGCCACCCGCCTTCAACACGTTGGGATGAATCATACCGCAAGGGCAGAGCTCCAACCAACCCGAATGCTTACAAGTAGGACATCCCTCTCCCCCGCAAATCAGACAATTAACGTCCAACTCAAAGCCGGGCTCTACAAAAGGGAAAAAACCAGGTCGCAAACGCACCTTAACATCCCGCTTAAATACCTCGGAAAGCATCGTCTTCATAAAATAAATCAAATTGGAAATAGAGATATTTTTATCGATCATAATGCCTTCCATCTGGAAGAAGGTATTTTCGTGGCTGGCGTCGGTTGCTTCATTACGGAAGCAGCGGCTCGGGAATACCGAACGAAGCGGAGCACCGTATTTACGCATAATGGCATTCTGCGCCGCCGAGGTGTGTGTTTTTAACAGCTGCCCATTTGAAAGGAAATAGGTGTCCTGCATATCACGGGCAGGATGGTGCTTCGGGATATTCAAGGCTTCAAAGTTATGATAATCATCTACGATCTCGGAATAATCCTCAATGGTAAAGCCCATACTGCGGAAAATCTCCTCCACCTCACGCGCCACAACGGTAATGGGATGAAGCGAGCCGAGCGTTTCAGCGGAAGGCATCGTAACGTCGTACTTCTCAGCACTTTGAATACGAGCATTCATCGCCGCATCTTCAATATCCTTCTTCTTATTGGTTAACTGCTGATCAATTTCATTTTTGAGCTGATTGATCAACTGTCCCATTTCTTTACGCTTGGACTCCTCTACCTCACGCAAATTCTTCATCTGCTCAGTAATCATTCCCTTTTTACCAAGCATCAGCACACGCAATTCTTCAATTGCCGCTGCGTTATCTGCCGCGCGCAATTTTTCTTCAAACAAACTGCGGATGCCGTTTAAGTCCATACTCATATTTTATCCTCCTAAAAAAAGAAAAAGCCGCCCCAAAACGGGACGACAAATATCGCGGTACCACCCGAGTTTCCGCCCCTAAAAGGCGAACACTTGAACTTCTTTAACGCAGAACTACGGATACGACTACAAGGCTCTCGCCCTTCCCCGCTCCTCTCCGAAACGAACTTCACCAAGCATAAAAACCAACGGCGCTTTCAGCCTATGACGCCATCTCTCTGCTGTCCCTTGCACGGCTACTCTTTTCATCATCGAGTTTAACCTAATCATACCAAACTTTTTTAGAAAATGCAAGGGGAAAAGAAAATTTATCTTCTTTACAACACCTTGAAAGTGTGATAAAATAGGTGGAAGATTGGAGGTCATTTACTATGGCTAATGAAAAGAACAACGAAAACTCCCTGTTTCTTACCTATAAAGGCAAACCTCTGGTGCGTAAAGGCAATTTTCTGTATTACGGTGAGCCGAATGATAAGTATATTCTTATGCTCCAAGTCATGGGTACCGAGGCTGTTGAGGATCTGAATATCCCCACCAAAGTTACCGTTATGCTGATGTCCACCGACCCTAACGTTCCCTTGCAAGACAAGGTTATTAAGCGTGGCGAGAAGGAAGGCCTTTACAATGCGCTTGACGTTGGTATGGTCTGGCTTGACCGTGCATTGAAGAAATAATGATGGAAAAAACAAAAAAAACGTGGCCGATATGGGCAAAAATTATTGCCGTATGCCTTGCCTTAGCATTACTCGGCGCACTAATCTACGGTGCCGTAAAACTCTTTGACGTGGGCGAGAACGTCATTCAGGGCAGTTGGCAATACAACGCCCGTATCACTTCAACTGGCGATGTTGATTCGGTTTTCCATTTTGCGGCCGACGGTAGTTTTTATCTGGAAAGCCCCTATGACATTAGTTACGGCACCTATTCCCTGCTTAAAGGCGGTAATCAAGGTACCTTTGTAACGAATATCATGGGTGATGAGATTATGTATGACTATGTACTAAACGGCAGTATTTTAACCATCACTCAGATGGGAACCAATTTCAAAATGGAGCTTCACCGCTTAAACAAATAAAAGGACTGTGATTTTCACAGTCCTTTTTCTTATAATTTAATCTTGCGCACGGCACGAATGGCCTTAACGGGACACATTTCCTGACAACAAAAGCAGGAAATGCAGATCTTCTTATTAATAACAGCCTTTTTCTCAACGATGTTAATAGTGTGCTGAGGACAGCTCTCGGCACATTTTCCGCATCCAATACATTTGCGAGAATTTACCTTCGGCAACGCCACTAACGCCTTATCTAAAAACTTTCGCACAAAAGTACGCATTCCCTTAGGAAAAACACTGACAAAGTCCACGCTAACCGATCTCGGCATAGCAAAGCCCTTTTCCGGCTCTTCCCAGTCCCCTACCATTTGGCTTTCCTCAACCAAATGAGAGGATGCCACCAGCATCGGCACCTCATCAATGGGAACCTTAATAATATGCTTCGCACAAAAACGGTCTAAACTATATATGTTTCGAGAAGCAATCGTCAATCCCGGATGGCAGATTTCTCCACCTGCAGGACCATCGCCTTCCATTGCATCTACCGCATCGATAATGGTGTAGGTGGGTGCCACTACCTGCGAAAGTTCAACCAGCATCTTAGCAAACTCATCAGGGTCAGGATTCAAGCAATGAAGCTCAGGTTTTTGCAGTCCGGGTATCACACCAAATAAATTTTTTACAGCCCCCGAAATAACCGTCATCCCATGCGTTTTGAGTTTAGGCAGATTGATAATCACATCCGCCTTAACGATAGGCGTAATAATATTAAAGGCACGAAAACCCTCTTTATGTACGCGCTGATAGGAACAATCGGTATTCAATGTGTAGCCCTGCCCATCCACTCGGCACGCCGAATACACACCCTTCATAATAGCGGGCGTGTAACCACCGCCACAACTATCCGCCACTACGATGTCGGTAATTCCCTTGCCTTGTAAATATCTCACCACCGCCGAGATTAAAGCAGGATTGGTGGTGATCGCTTTTTCAGGCACCGCTCCACGCAATAAATTAGGCTTCAAAAGCACTTTTATACCAGCAACAAGTTCTTCATCGCCCATTGCCTCAAAGTGCGCTTTAACGGCTTTATCAAGTGAATTGGCATCGTATGTTGTTTTCATACAAGAAATTTGATTCACGTCCTCACCTCATTATGCAGTATAGCATATTAGCGACTATGAATCAAATCCATCCCGCATTTTTTCCAATGCCTTTTTTTCTATGCGGGAGACATAGGATCGGGAAATATGCAGAATATCCGCCGCTTCCTGCTGAGAACGTGGCGGCTTGTTATCCAAACCATACCGTAAAATTAACACTTTTTGTTCCCGTTCATCAAGAGATTTAAGAAGCTCAATCATTTTTTCAATGTTGACCTTTTTTTCAAGGTTTTCAGCAATATTGTCGTCTCCGACAATAACGTCCACCAATGTTAATTCATTGCCCTCTTTATCAATATCAATGACGTCATTGATGGATTTATCCCCCGCACTCTTTTTTCGAGAACGAAAATACATTAAGATTTCATTGTCGATACAACGAGCCGCATAGGTTGAAAACTTTGAGCCTTTTTCAATGGAATAGGAGTCCACCGCCTTAATTAACCCAATGGTACCGATACTCATTAAATCATCCTGAACGTCTTCCGATACGGTATATTTTTTCAGCACGTGCGCAATCAAACGCAAATTACGGCTAATCAACTGATCACGAGCCAGCTTATCGCCCTGTGTCATTTTTTTGATACATTCCTTTTCCTGCGCCTTAGTCATCGGTCGCTCGAAAGAGCCTTGCATACGTATGTAAAGCATAAAATAAAAAATGCTCGACATCGATGATAACAACTCAGCAAACAAAATATCTCCCCCTTTCGGTTAATGATACGGCTGTCATTTTGTCCCTATTCCGATAAAAAAATCCCCCTGTCTTTCGACAGGGGGATTCGCTTAGATGTTAGCCAATAATCTGACCAAGTTCGTTGAACGTATAGAAGGTTTCAAGCAGCAAGCCATTAGCATTCTGTACGCGGAACTTCTGGTTGGTTACCAGTACACCCTTGTACTGAGCATAGTAATAATAGCCGTCAAGGTAGAAGAGATGTTTCTCAGTGGGCACACCGTTTTCATAGTAATAGAGCACGCCTTCCTTCTCAATAATACCATTGAGCATCTTACCGTCAGCACCAAACTCATAGCGTCCGTTAGGAATATCGCAACCATCAATGGTGTAGGTACCGGTTACCGTATTGGTTACGAGCTTACCACCACTCTTAGCGAAGTAGTAGTTGCCCTCGTACTTGAACAAGCCCTTCTCTCTACCCTTACCATTTTCATAGAAGTAGAGAACGCCATCCTTCTCGATGATGCCGTTGAGCATCTTGCCGTCAGCGCCGAATTCATAACGGCCGGTCGGCAGATCGCAGCTGGTAATCTTAGCATTGATCGAAGAGTTGATGAGCAACTTGCCCTTGTACTGTACGTAGTAGTAATCACCGTTGTAGTTGATGAGACCCTTCTCTAATGCCTTACCATTTTCATAGTAATAGAGAACACCGTCTTTTTCAACCATACCGTTGAGCATCTTACCGTCAGCGCCGAATTCATAAACGCCGTTGGGCAGATCGCAGCCGGCAACAGTGTAAGTACCGCAAGCTTCGTTGGTAACAAGCTTACCGCCGGACTTGGCGAAGTAGTAGTTATCCTCGAACTTGAACAGACCCATTTCGGTAGGTCTACCGGTCTGATAGTAGTACAGAACACCGTCTTTTTCAACGATACCCTGAAGCATCTTACCGTCAGCGCCGAATTCATAGCGGCCGTTAGGAATGTCGCAACCGGCAACAGTGTAGGTACCGCAGGTTTCATTGGTAGCAATGATACCCTTGTATCTTACAAAGTAGTAGTCGCCATTGAACTTAAAGAGACCCTTTTCAACGGGGTAACCCTTTTCATAGAAGTAGAGAACGCCGTCTTTTTCAACGATTTCTCCGCCTTCCTTAGCGCCGATAACCTTACCGTCAGGACCGAACTCATAAGGACGGTTCTTCAAGTCGCAGCCATCAATAGAGTAGGTACCGCAAACCTGATCGACAACCAACTTACCGCCGTACTTGGAGAAGTAGTAGTCGCCATTGTACTTAAAGAGACCCTTTTCAACGGGCTTACCGTTCTCGTAGTAGTAGAGAACGCCATCTTTTTCTACAACGCCTTGGAGCATCTTGCCGTCAGGACCGAATTCATAACGACCGTTAGGCAGATCGCAACCGTCAACAGTGTAGGTACCGGTCAACTCATTGGTAACCAGTCTGCCGCCGTATTTTGCGAAGTAGTAATCGCCATTGAACTTAAAGAGACCCTTTTCAACACCCTTACCATTCTGATAGTAGTAGAGAGTGCCGTCAAATTCAATGATTTCGCCATCCTTGGAAGAACCAAGCATCTTACCGTCGGGACCGAAGGTGTACCAGCCCTTAGGCAGGTCGCAGTTGGTAGCCCAAGCATTGATCTTGGCATTGAGGGTAACCTTGCCGCCGGAACCGGCAAAGTAATAATCACCATCAACACAAACTAAGTATTTCTCAGTAGCGAAACCGTTTTCAACGTAATAGTATACGCCTTCGCTCTCAATGATGCCATCGCAGTAACGAATCAGTGCACCGTTTTCGTCGAATTCGCACCAGATACGCTCCGAGCTGTCAACCTGACCGGAAACCTTGGAGATGCCGGTTACAGGATAGCCGTCGCGGAAGTAATAGTAATCGCCGTCAATGTTCTGCCACTTGGAAACGTAGTAGGACGGACCGTAGTAGTAGCGCATACCATAAAAGTTGTTAACCCATACGCCCGAAACGAGCTTACCGGTCTCTTCGAAATCATAGTATACACCGCCAACTCTCATTCTGCCGGTAGCAGCCATGTCAGACTTGAAGTAATGCCATGCATTATCGATCATCTGCCAGCCGGAGAACAAGGTGCCGAGCTGAGCATAACGATATACCTTAGCGTCTTCATCGAAGAACAGGCCGGTCAGTTTGGTCTGACCCTTATTGATGCCGTTTGTACCAAAGTCATAGAGATAGCCGTCAACCTTCTGAATGCCGGTGAGCTTATTGCCTTCTACGTAGTAAGCAAAGCCACCCTCTTCATTGACCCA
>JAZOCX010000140.1:0-5716 GCA_045596725.1 Eubacteriales bacterium | reverse complement strand
CATAGGCAAAGAAGGCAGCGGCATCATCCTTTCGGGGACGTCGCAACACCAATCGCTCGGTTTCAATTTTATCGGGTAAAAGCCTATCAAACATCTCTCTTTTCCCTCTCGTTTGTTCTTCTTTTATTATAACATATCTGTCAAATTTTCTTTACGTTTATTCTTGCTTATTATTATAATATATGCTATAATACTTCTATATATAGGTCAAAAAGCCCCCTTGCGCCTATTTTTAGGTAAAAACCTGTTTTATCCGTCTGACGACCAAAGTCGCAGGAAGACTAAAATTTATGATTATGAAGGTAAGAGGTAAAATATGGCATCTGTAAAAGATATCTGGAATGATTGTATGGAATTGATGGCGCAGAAGATCACCAATCCCGTTACCATTAAGGTTTGGCTCAGCCAGATCCGTCCCGTTGACATTACGGGCGAGGTGGCTACCCTTGCTGTGCCCAGTAACTTTTATTGGGAAATTATTAAGGCGAAATATTACACTCTTATCAAAGAGTCGTTAGCACAGACCATCGGCTTCCCCGTTGACGTCGAGCTGATCGTTGATATTGAGACCGAGCCTGCCGAAGAGGTGATGGTGCCTGAAAATTCGCTGACCTCTCTTCGTATCAATGAAGAATACACCTTTGATAACTTCGTTGTAGGTAATTCCAACCGTTTTGCTTTTGCGGCATCGCAGGCGGTTGCCAATAATCCGGCTACGGCTTATAACCCGCTGTTTTTGTACGGCGGCAGCGGTTTGGGTAAGACCCACTTGATGTTTGCCATTATGTCGACCATTAAAAAGAAGAACCCGTCGGCAACCCTTGTTTACAAAAACTGTGAAGACTTTACCAATGAAATGGTTACTGCCTTGCAGACTCGCAGTATGGAGGCTTTTCGTGAGAAATACCGTGCGGCTGACGTGTTGTTGATCGACGATATTCAGTTTATCGGTGGTAAGATCCAGACCGAAGAGGAATTTTTCCATACCTTCGATTCTCTGTATCGAGCCCACAAGCAAATCATCTTGGCGGCTGACCGTCCTCCCAAGGAAATTCAGCAGCTTTCCGACCGTATGCGCAACCGCTTTGAAAGCGGTTTGATGGCGGATATTCAAGTACCCGACTTTGAACTGCGTATGGCCATCATCAACATGAAGGCGGCGGCGCTGAATCTGACTCTGCCTGAGGACGTTGTTGAATTTTTGGCTAACAAACTGAAAAATAACGTGCGTCAGATTGAGGGTGCTCTCAAAAAGATCCACGCTCTGAAACTGATCAACGATATCAATCCTTCTCTTGCCGTGGCTCAATCGACGGTGGCTGACGTTTTGAACACCAACGAGCCGACCGAAGCGGTGATCGATCGTATTATTACCGAAGTTTCCCGTTATTACAACGTATCGGCTGAGGATATTATGTCCCCCAAGCGTCCTGCTAATATTACGCTGGCAAGACAGGTTTGTATGTACATTATTCGTGAAGTGTGCGGGCTTTCTCTGCCTCAGATCGGTGAGAAATTTAACGGGCGTGATCACAGTACCGTTCACCACGCCGTTAAACAGGTTGAAAAGAAGATTGCCGAGAATAATGCCTTTGCTTTACAGATCAACGATATTATCAACACCATAAAAGGTAAATAATCTCGTCCTTTTTCGCCTTTTTCCACATATCCTTGGAAAACTTTTCCGGGTATATTTCACAAAACTACGAGTTTTTCCTATTTGTGATTTTTGAAGACGAAATTTTCCACATAATTCACAGCTTGTTTTTCTTTCTTTTACACAGTGTAAGTGGAAAAACTTTCTTTCCTCATGCATCGTCTTTTTATTCATCGGGTTTTGCCGAAAAAAGGAAATGGGCGAATGGCTTGTCCTATAATGGCTGAGGGTGCTTTTGCACGGTTTCCACAGCCTTTAAGAATACGACTAAAAAAAGTATATATCTTTCTCTTTTTGTATTTATGCAATCAGAGGGCGGAGGAACTATGAAATTTACTTGTGAAACGTTTGCTTTTGAAGAAGCGGTGAGTACGGCTTCCCGTGCCGTGAATCCCAAAACGACCATTGAAGCATTGGAAGGACTGCTGATCCGCGCCTTTGACAATATCATTTACGTAACCGGTTATGATATTGGCGGGGGTGTGGGTATTTGTGTTACCTGCGAAGGACGAGTAGATGAGCCGGGCAGTATCGTTTTGCCGGTTCGTACTCTTTCCGAGGTTGTCAGAAAACTGCCCGAAGAGATGATGGTATTAAAAACGGGCGACCGTTTAACGGCAACCATTTTATCAGGCGATGCCGAAAGTTCGCTGATGGGTATTGATCCTTCCGATTTTCCTGCTTTACCCGTTGTTGAGCCGGATCAGACCTTAACGCTTTCTTATGAGAGTTTAAGAAATCTCACTCGCCGTACCAGCTTTGCCGTGGCGCTGACCGACGCTCGCCCTATTTTAATGGGTGTGTTATTTGAAGTGAAAAATGATGACATTCGTGCCGTGGCAGTGGACGGTTTCCGTTTAGGGCTTTCTAATGAAAAACTGAAAAAAGCAATCGAAGGAAACTTTGAATTCGTGGTGCCCGGTAAAAGCGTGGCTGAACTTGGGCGTGTATTAAAAGAAACCGAAGAAGATATTGATATTGCCGTTTCCAAAAAGCATCTCTGTGTTTCCAAAGGCAATATTACCTTCGTTGCCCGTTTGATGGAAGGAAAGTTTATCAACTATTCCTCGGTTATCCCTAATGAAAAGGCGTTAACCGCCGTTGTTAGGGTTGACGAGATGATGGAATCGGTTGACCGTGTGGGCGTTGTTATCAATGAACGATTGAGAAGCCCGCTGATCATGCGTTTTGAAGAGGGCTTTATCAATACCTACTGTTCGTCTTCGCAGGGACGTGTACGCGATCGTGTGGAAGCCAAGATTGAGGGCGAGGGTTGTGAACTGGCGGTAAATAACCGTTATCTGCTTGATGCGCTCAAAGCCTGCGATTGCGAAAATATCCGTTTTGAAATTTTGTCGGCCCTTTCGCCAATCGTTATTAAGCCTGAGACGGGTGAGGATTTCACCTTTATCGTGGTTCCGCTTAAATACGCAAAAGCGTCTGAATAATGAGAGCTTTGAAATTGGCTGTGTCGTCCTTTCGGAATTTGTCGGCACAGGAGATTGACTTAGACCACGACATCACCCTTATCATGGGGGATAACGGGCAGGGAAAAAGCAGTATTATCGAAGCGATTTGGCTTTTTTCCTGTGCGAAAAGTTTTCGTGGGGCAACTGACGGGGATATGATCGCTTTCGGTAAAGAAACGGCAACGCTGAAATTTATTGCCGATTGCGAAGGCGTAAACCGCAATATGCAGATCAATCTCAAACGAGGCAAAAGAAAAGAGATTTTTATTGGGGCGGAAAAACTGTATCGGTCGGCGGATCTGATCGGCGGGTTTGTTACCGTTTTATTTGAGCCGGAGCATCTTGCCTTTATCAGCGGATCGCCCGAGCGCAGACGAAGAGCGATAAACATTTCTCTTTGCCAATGCTCTCCCGTTTATACCAAGGTACTGTCTGAATATAATAAAATTCTCACTTCCCGTGCTTCTATCCTCAAAGCGGGATACAGCAGACAAGCGCAAGAAACCCTTTCCGTCTGGAATGAGGGCTTGTGCAGAAGGGGAGCAAAGCTTATTATCGACCGTGGTCGATATATAAAAGAACTGCAAGAGGCAGCTATGCCTATTATGCAGGATATTTCCTCGGGAAAGGAAGAATTGCGCCTTTCGTACATCAATCCTTTCTATACAAAGGGTATAACCGAGCAGGAAATATACGAAAAACTGCTTTTGGAAACCGAAAAAAGCAGTAAAAAAGACTGGGAAACGGGTGTAACCAACGTAGGCCCGCATCGAGATGATCTTGATATTTTGATCGGTGGGGTACAAGCCAAGCGCTTTGCTTCAACGGGGCAAAAGCGTTCGGCCGTGATTGCCTTAAAGCTGGCGGAATGCGACGTACTTAAAGAAAGACTGCACGTAAAACCCGTCTTTTTACTCGATGACGTACTCAGTGAACTTGATGAAAAGAGAAAGGCTTTTATTTTAGGAAAGATCGGTGAGTATCAAGTAATCATTACCGATTGCGGAAAACAGACACCGCCAAAGGGAGCGGCTGTGATAAAGGTCGTTGAAGGAAAAACGGAATGTATTTGCACTTAGGAGAAGATTATCTCATCAATGAAAATGATATTATCGGGATTTTTGATTTAGACACGAGTTCTGTGGGGAAATCAACCCGTAACTATTTGGCCAAGGCAGAAAAGGAAAATCGGTTAGTTACCGTTTCCGATACCCTGCCCAGAGCCTTTGTGGTGTGTTCGGGATTTTACGGAGAGAGAACCTTTCTCTCCAATCTCAGCGCAGCAACACTGAAAAAGAGAATCACCGGTTTGAAATAAAGAGAGGAATGTTTATGGAAAACAATCAACAGTACGGAGCCGAGCAGATTCAGGTTTTGGAAGGGCTGGAAGCCGTTCGTAAAAGACCCGGTATGTACATCGGCACCACCAGTGTGCGTGGTTTGCATCATCTGGTGTATGAAATTGTAGACAATGCCATTGATGAGGCCTTGGCGGGATACTGCACCCATATTTCGGTACGTATTAAAGAGGGAGATATTATCTCGGTTGAGGATAACGGCCGTGGTATTCCCGTTGACGTGGAAAAACAGACGGGGCTTTCGGCATTAGAGGTTGTTTATACCAAGCTTCACGCCGGCGGTAAGTTCGGCGGCGGCGGTTATAAGGTGTCGGGCGGTTTACACGGCGTTGGCGCCAGCGTTGTTAACGCTCTTTCCGAATGGGTTAGGGTGGAAGTCTGCCGTAACGGACATCGCCATATGCAGTCCTTTAAGCGAGGCATACCTGACGGCCCTGTGCAGATCATCGGCGAGTCGGGCGGCACGGGTACCACCGTTACCTTTAAGGCGGATCCTGAGATCTTTACCGAAACGACCGTTTATGATTATGATACGCTTCTGACCCGTCTGCGTGAGCAGGCTTTCCTTAATGCGGGCATACATATCATTCTTATTGATGAGAGAGAAGGCAAGGAACGCACCACCGAGCTGTACGACGAAAGCGGTATCCGTGGTTTCGTTCAGTACCTCAATAAGAAAAAGGGTGTAACCCCCTTGCACGAGCCCATCTATTTTAAGGTAGAAAAGAACGACTGCGAGGCTGAGGTTGCCATGCAGTATAACGATTCTTACAACGGGCTCTTACTTTCCTTTGCCAATGACATCAATACCACCGAAGGCGGTATGCACGAAGTCGGCTTCAAGACCGCTCTCACCAGAGTTGTCAACGAATACGCCAGAAACCGCAAATATCTCAAGGAAAACGAAAAGAACCTTGCGGGCGAGGACATCCGCGAAGGCCTCACCGCAGTTATCAGCGTCAAGCTCACCGACGCTCAGTTTGAAGGCCAGACCAAGACAAAGCTTGGCAACAACGAGATCAGAACTCTCGTTGAAGGCATTATTTACGAAAAGCTCACCTCCTACTTCGAAGAAAATCCCTCCGTTGCCAAGGAGATCATGGGCAAATCCATCGACGCTTTCCGCGCCCGCGAAGCCGCAAGAAAGGCCCGCGAGAGCACCAGAAGAAAATCCGTTCTTGAGCCCGGAAACCTTCCCGGCAAGCTTGCTGACTGCCAGGAGAGAGACCCCT
>JAZOCX010000139.1:0-6001 GCA_045596725.1 Eubacteriales bacterium | reverse complement strand
CTTTTTGGTGTTAGATACAAGATGTTGACTTGATTATAGCAAATTGCGCAATATCTGTCAATATATTGTTACAAAATTATTTCGTAAATTTTATTATGGAAAACCGATTTGCATTTGTGCATAATGCCGAAATTTTAAACTTAAGGTATCAAAATAAACGAATTAGCCAATCTGCCGGGCGTTACTCCCTCTACCGCATATTGTATGATGCCTTTTGGTACTTGTATATTCTTTTGTTGTGTGATATGATTTGAAGCAAGGAGGGATACTATGACCCATCATTATAAAACGAAAATGACCTGCTCCACCGCCATTTCCTTTGATTTGGAAGGAAACGTAGTAAAAAACGTAGCCTTTACCGGCGGTTGCAACGGAAACTTAAAGGCGATCGGCAAATTAGTGGAAGGCATGACGGTTGAACAAATTGAAGCCACCCTGAAAGGGAATACCTGCGGTCCCCGCCCCACCTCTTGCGCCGATCAATTAGCGATCGCCGTGCGCGAAGCCTATAACAAGCAATAAAAAGAGCCTTCGGGCTCTTTTTTTGTATAGTGGCGACACTTTCTTCATATATTATATAAAAAGGAGTGTCGTTATGCCCAAACAACCAAACCCCACCCAGATCAAAGAACCCACCTCGTGTGAGCACAAACGCATTACCCCTATTGACCAAAAAAATTTTCCCCTACCCTCTTGACTTTTTAAGGGAAAAGAGTATACTAAAATCACAAAGGTCAAATATAGTCAATGTCAAAAGAGGTGTTTTTATGGGTCTTACCGATAATATTGCTCAATTCATTATGGAAATGTTAGAAGAAAGTACGGGAGAGCTGGAATTACAGCGTCAGGATCTGGCACAGCGTTTTGGCGTAGTGCCGAGTCAAATCAACTACGTCCTCTCTTCCCGCTTCCGTCCCGAGCAGGGCTATCGCATTGAGAGCCGTCGGGGAGGCGGTGGATATATCCGCATTTATCGGGTGCAGGACAATAATGCCGGGCATATTATGCATTTGGTTAATGCTATCGGCGAAAGTTTAGATGCCGAAACGGCAACCCAGCACCTAAATAATTTACTCGCCTACGATATTCTCACGCCCGACCAATGCCGTTTGATCGCATCGGCCATTTCCGAGCGAACCTTGGCACCGATGGTTCGGAGCGACCGTAATATTATCCGTGCCCGTATCTTTAAGAATATGTTAGTTTCCGTTATTTCGTAAAGGAGGTCTTGTCTATGCTTTGCCAACACTGTCATCAGCGTCCCGCCAACACCTTTATCAGCCGAACGGTCGGCGGGCAGACGACACAGCTTCACCTTTGTTCGGAGTGTGCCAAGGCTTTGGCGTTTGATAAGGTGTCTTTTTTGGGGTTTGATCTGCCCCACGTGATGCCGAGCCGAAAGACCTGTCCCACCTGCGGAGCGACGATGCATAGTATTTCGTCAAGCGGACGCATTGGATGCCCCGATTGCTACACCTTTTTTGAGAAGGAATTGGCGGGTGCCATTGCCCGCACCCACGGCAACGTAACCCACACCGACCACTCCCCCGCTCCCGTGAAAAAAAGCAAAAAAGAGGAGTTGGAAGAGGCTCTTCATAAGGCGATTGGTGAGGAAAACTTTGAGTTAGCCGCCACGTTGCGTGATGAGATCAGAGCGTTAAAGGAGGAAGAGAAATGAGCACGTCCGTTTATTGTGTTTCTTCCCGTATCCGCTTTGCCCGCAATCTGAAACTCCCCTTCCCTAACCGTTTGGACACAAAAGCGAGAAAAGAGGTATGCGAGCAGGTCAAGTCGGCCTTTTTCAGCATAAACGAAGCCTTTTCAGGGCAATATGACTATATTGATATGGACACCCTGCCCTACGAGAAAGCGTTAGAATTAACCGAGCGCAGGCTCATCTCGCCCGACTTTGCCCAAGGCGAAGCGGGACGGGGACTGATCCTGAGCAAGGACCAGCGCCTCATCATTATGATCAACGAAGAGGATCATTTGCGTATTCAAGCCTTTGCCGACGGCTTTGCTCTGAGCGAAGCCTATGAACGGGCAAAGGAGATCGAACAACTGCTTGGCGCTCGTCTAAACTTTGCCTACTCCGATACCCTCGGCTACCTCACCGCCTGCCACACCAATATCGGCACGGGAATGAGGGCATCCTGTATGCTCCACCTGCCCGTTATTACGTCAAGCGGTGCTCTGCACGACCTCATTAGTGAAACGGGGCGTGTGGGCATTACCGTTCGAGGCAATTTAGGCGAAGGCAGTGAGGCGGGTGCTGAACTCTATCAGCTCAGCAACCTCTTTACCTTAGGGATAACCGAAGCAGAGATTTTACAGCGTGTTGAGCAGATCATCGCCTCTGTTTGTGAGCAGGAAAAGAAGTTGGCGCAAAGCTGGTATAAGGCCGACGCCCATGCACTGGAAGACCGTATCTTCCGTGCCGAGGGTACGGCTCGCTTTGCCCGATCCATTACCGGCAAGGAATTAGAGAAGATCTATTCTCTGCTCCGCCTTGGTGCCGAGCTTGGGGTGAATAGTATCCCCCTTAATAAACTTGATACATTATATCTAAGTCTGCGTCCCGCCGTCTTAGCCGCCAATCCCGAGGGCCGACGCCCCGAAGAGCGGGACCGTCTTCGCGCCACACGTTTACGTGATACATTATAATAAGGAAGTGATTGTATGATTTTTGACCGTTTTACCCAGCGTGCCGCCCAGGTACTCAACTTAGCACTCAGCAGTGCCGCCGAAATGGGGCACAGCTATCTGGGAACCGAGCATCTTCTCTTGGGTTTATGCCGTGTGCAAGACTCCTTTGCCGGCAAAATTCTTGCCGAAAAGGGCTTAAAAACCGAAGAAATCATTAAGAAAATTGCCGAGCACGTCGGTATCGGCACCCCCTCTCGTCTGAGTGCCGCCGATATGACCCCTCGCGTGAAAAAGGTACTGGAAAGCTCCTACTATGAAGCAAGAGCCCTCAATAACAGTTACGTCGGTACCGAGCATCTGCTACTCGCACTATTAAAAGAAACCGACTCGATGTCGGGTCGTATTTTAGAAGAATCGGATATTGACGCCGGTGCGCTCTATCAGCAGATTATCGAGATGCAGGTCGGCGGTAATGAAAATATGGAAGACCCCTCTGCCCCACCCCATACAGCAGAGGTACCCAAGAACGGCTTGGAACGCTTTGGCAGGGATTTGACGGCTATGGCCGCCGAGAAAAAACTCGACCCCGTAATCGTCCGAGATGATGAGATCACCCGCATTATCCAAATCCTCTCCCGCCGCACCAAAAACAACCCCTGCTTGATCGGTGAGCCGGGCGTGGGTAAAACGGCGGTAGCGGAGGGGCTGGCACAGCGCATTTGCGACGGCAACGTTCCCGAAAACTTAGCCGATAAAAAGGTAATTGCTCTTGACCTTGCCGCTATGATTGCCGGCGCCAAATACCGTGGCGAGTTTGAAGAACGCATTAAAAAAATGCTGGAAGAAATTCAAAAAGCGGGCAACGTTATCCTCTTTATCGACGAATTGCACACCATCGTCGGTGCCGGCAGCGCCGAGGGTGCCGTTGATGCCGCCAACATTATTAAACCCCCTCTGTCAAGAGGCGAATTGCAGATTATCGGCGCCACCACCCTTGACGAATACCGTAAATATATTGAAAAGGATGCCGCTCTGGAACGCCGTTTCCAGCCGGTAACGGTAGGTGAACCCGACGAAGAAAAATCCATCGCTATTCTTAAAGGCTTGCGCGACCGCTATGAGGCCCATCACAAAGTGAAAATCCTTGATGAAGCCATTGAAGCGGCCGTTCACCTCTCCACTCGCTATATTGCCGACCGCTACCTCCCCGATAAAGCCATCGACTTGATGGATGAAGCCGCTTCCCGCATCCGCCTTGAAGGCTTAACGCCTACCCCGCAAATCAAGGAAAAGCAGAACAGATTGATTGAAATCGATGCAGAAAAAGAAGAGGCAATTCATAATCAGGAGTTTGAGCGTGCCGCCGCCTTGCGTGATGAGGTGAAGACCCTCAAAGAAGAGATCGAATCCCTGCAAAAGGAATACCACACCGGCACGAGTGCCGATAAGGTTGTAGGCGAAACGGCGATTGCCGCCGTCATCTCCCAATGGACGGGTATCCCCCTGCAAAAGCTCACCGAAACCGAAAGCGAAAAGCTCCTCAAATTGGAAGAACTTTTGCACGAGCGTGTGGTTGGTCAGGAAGACGCCGTATCGGCCGTTGCTAAGGCTATTCGCCGTAGCCGTGTCGGCATTAAGGACCCCAAGCGTCCCGTTGGCTCCTTTTTGTTTATGGGCCCCACCGGTGTCGGCAAAACCGAGCTTAGTAAAGCCTTAGCCGAGGCGATGTTCGGTTCAGAAAAGGCGCTTATACGTATCGATATGTCTGAATATATGGAGAAACACACCGTATCCCGTATGATCGGCTCGCCTCCCGGCTACGTCGGCTACGATGACGCCGGACAGCTTACCGAAAAGGTGCGCCGTAATCCTTACTCGGTCATCCTCTTTGATGAGATCGAAAAGGCTCATCCCGACGTCTTCAATATTCTGCTTCAAATTCTTGATGACGGTATCCTCACCGATTCCCACGGCAAAAAAATTGATTTTAAGAATACCGTAATTATTATGACGAGTAATATCGGCGCCAAGGAGATTACCGCCAAGCACGCCTCGCTCGGATTTAGCGATGCAGGCGGTGAATTTGAGCAAACACAAGAGCAGATCAAGAACAAGGTAATGGGTGCCCTTAAATCGGCTTTCCGCCCCGAATTCCTTAACCGTATCGACGATATTATCGTCTTTAAGCAACTAAGCGAGGAAAACATTCGTGCCATTGCCAAGCTGATGCTGTACTCGGTAAGTGCACGACTGCAAGAGAATATGGGTCTTGCTCTATCCTTTACCGATGCGGCAGCCGAGCATTTAGCAAAAGCGGGCTACGACCCCATCTACGGCGCCCGTCCCTTAAAGCGCTGTATCGTAAATGAGGTCGAGGATAAGATAGCCGAACTCATCTTGGAAGGCGCTTTGAAAGATAAAACCGAGATTACCATTGACATCGTAGACGGCAAATTGCAATTTGCGTAAAAAAAAGAGGTTGAGCCAATATGGCTCAACCTTTTTATTTCGGAAACACCACAAATAGTACGCATGAAATCAGACAGACAAGCAACCCGCCTACCAAAAGCAAAACCGAAACGCCGAAGCGCTCTCTCGCTTTTTCTCTTGACTCCTGTCCGTGCAGTAAAAACAGCACAAAACTGTATCCCCAGCAAAGTGCCGCCGCAATTAAAAACGGGGTGGTTTTTATATCGGTAACAAAATGCAAAATGACACTACCGATCAAAAGCACCATGCTCACAATCGGCATAATTAAAGCAATCCAACTACGTATCTTTTTCATATTCACACCCCTTTTTCTATATTATAGCAAAAAAGACAAATTTCGACAAGTCTTTTTCACATTCACATAACTTTCACCTATGTCTACTTGTTATTTTTACAAAAATTTGTTATACTGAACACATCTTAGACAAAGAGAGGTCTATTTTATGGAAGAATATAACGTTTCCGAAGAAATCATTGAGGAACAGCCTTTGGAAGAAGCCGTAGAGGTCCCCGCCAAAAAGCGCAACTGGCTCTGGCCCGTTGTTGCCGGCGTAACGGCGCTTGTGATCGCAGCCGGTTTGTTCTTCTTCCTTTTTAACAAGAAAACCGACTATAAGCAGTACGTGGAGTTGGGTCAATACATCGGCATCGTTGCTCCTTTGGCAAAATCCGAGGTAACCGATGACGAGGTTGAGAAAAGAATCGAGGAAATTCTTGAAGCCGCCACCAAGCTTGTCGAAACCGATCAAGCCGCCAAAAACGGCGACACGGTGGATATTGACTACGTCGGCAAATACGCCGCCAACGGCGAGGCCTTCTCCGGCGGCACCGCCGAAGGCCAACAATTAGAGCTCGGCAGTAATTC
>JAZOCX010000138.1:0-5448 GCA_045596725.1 Eubacteriales bacterium | reverse complement strand
CCTGCTTCAAAATCCCCATTACCAATATGGTTGGGGCGCAGGCGATGTCGTATTTTAACACGGCATACACCGTTTACAATTTATTGATCAACATTTCCAGTGTAGGCCTGTCGGTTGCGGTAGCCAAATGCATTTCGGAATACGTGGCTCTCGGCCGGCATCGCGACGTGAAAAGTGTAATCAAGGCAGCCAACACCACGCTGGTTGTGGCTGGGTTGGTATGCTCCTTGGTGTTCTTTATTTTTGCAGAGGATATTGCTTCCTGGCTGAATAATCCCTTGGCGGCGCCTGCCTGTCGGGTAATGTCGCCCGCGATTTTGTTTGTGGCGGTGCTGTCGGTTTACAAGGGATATGCGCAGGGCTATTCCAATATGGTGCCCTCGGCGGTTGCCAACGTTATCGAAGTGCTTTCCAAGCTCATTTTCGGCTTGGGCGGCGCCTATTTGATGATGCGCCTTGGTTATGATCTGCCCATCGTTATGGCGGGTGCCGTTGGCGGTGTAACGCTCGGAGCGCTCGGCTCGATGCTCTTTTTGTTTGTTACCACTCGCTTCTTTAAGCGTAAGGTCAATAAGATTTATCCCATCACCGAGCAGACGCCTGCTCCCGCACCCTTTAACGGAATACTTAAAAAATTTATTTGGATTGCCATTCCCATTACCATTGGCTCGATTACCAGCAATCTTGCCAGTACGATCGACCTGGCGATCGTTATGAATCGTCTTACCGAGATTCCCGGCGTAACAACCGAGGTGGCAAACACCCTTTACGGCGCTTATTCTTCTATGTCGCTGACGATTTTTAATATGCCTGCCACTATCATTATCTCGATCGGTGTTTCGGTTTTACCTGCCATTTCTGCCGCTTATGCGCTTAAACAGCAGGATCGTCTGGGTACGACTGTTAATTCGGCAGTGAAACTTTGCTCGCTGGTGGCGATGCCTTGTTCATTTGGTATGGCGTTGATGGCGCAACCGATCTTAGATTTGCTTTACAGCAACCCCGATGATATTGCTATTGCCGTTATGCCTCTTACTTATCTTGGTATAGCCTTCTTCTTTATGTGCGGTGCGCAGGTTGTGGCTTCCTTATTACAGGCGATTGGCAAACCCGTTGTGCCGGTAACCAACATTCTGATTGTGAGTGTTGTGAAAATTATCTCCAACCATACCCTCGTTGCTATTCCTGAGGTGGGCATCAACGGTGCCGCCATCAGTAATATCATTATGTATGCGCTGTTGTTTATCCTAAACTATGGCGCTCTTATTTGGATTACCAAGATTAAACCCGACGTGGTATCGGTATATATCAAGCCGTTACTCGGCGGTGCGGTATGCGGACTGGTGGCGATCGGCAGTTATATGCTTATCTCTTCGATAGTACAGAGCAGACTTGTTATTATCGTTTCGATTGCTTTGGCGGCCGTTGCTTACGTTCTTTTCATTCTGTTTAGCAAAACAATCAAGAGAGAAGATGTAGAATTTTTGCCAAAAGCAAAAAAAATTGAAAAAATACTTGAAAAAAGGAACTGGATAAGGTAAAATGAAAGAGGAAAAAGCCTTGCAAATCAAGGAGAATTACACATTTGACGATTTGCTTACCATTATGTCAATCCTGCGTGCGCCGGGTGGCTGTCCGTGGGATATTGAGCAGACCCATCAATCTATTCGCAAGAATCTGATTGAGGAAGCGTATGAGGTTTGCGAGGGGATTGACAGTAACGATGATGTCATTCTCTGTGAAGAGTTGGGAGATTTGTTATTACAGGTTGTTTTCCACGCACAGATCGCTCAGGATGATAATCGCTTCACCATCAATGAAGTGGCAGACGGAGTATGCAAAAAGCTGATTCGCCGTCATCCTCATATCTTTGCCGACGTGAAGGCGGATACCAGTGATCAGGTGCTTGAAAATTGGGATCAGATCAAAAAGGCCGAGAAGGCGAAAAAGGGTGAAAGCTCTACTGCCTCCGGCATAATGAAACATATATTCCGGGGCATGCCGGCGCTTATGCGTGCACAAAAGGTGCAGGGGCGGGCGGCAAAGGTGGGTTTTGACTGGGATACCGCAGAGCAAGCCGCCGATAAGTTGTCCGAGGAGCGTGATGAGCTTTTTGAAGCCGTTACGCAAAAGGACAAGCAGGCTGCTGCCGAAGAGGCAGGGGATCTCTTGTTTGCCGCTGTGAACGTGGTTCGCAAATGCGGTGTTGATGCTGAGGAAGCGCTTAGTATGGCAACCGATAAGTTTATTGCTCGGTTTACTCAGGTAGAACAACGGGTGGAGGCTGACGGTAAGCAGATGTCGGAGCTTCCCTTAGAAGAATTGGACAAGTATTGGGATGCCGTGAAGGGCATAGATCGTGCATAACGAAAGAGTATTCTTTCGATAAGCTTAATAATTATTTTTTGTGGAGGATATTACCATGAACAAAACTGAACTCGTAGCTGCAATCGCTGCCGAAACCGGCCTGACCAAGAAAGATTCCGAACTCGCTGTTAACGCTTTCGTTAACCAGGTTACCGCTGCTCTGAAAAAGGGTGATAAGGTTTCCATCGTTGGCTTCGGTTCTTTCGAAGTTAAGAAGAGAAACGCTCGTGTTGGCCGTAACCCCAAGACCAAAGAAACCATCCAGATCCCTGCTTCCAAGGCTCCCGCTTTCAAGGCCGGCAAGCAGTTCAAAGAGTCCATCTAACTTTTGCAAAAAGAAAGCGGTCCGTTTCGGACCGCTTTTTTTATTGAAGGTGTAGTGTTATGCGAATTGATAAATTCTTAAAGGTATCCCGCATTATTAAACGCAGAACCGTAGCAAACGAAGCCTGCGACGGTGGGCGCATCGGCGTAAACGGACGTCCCGTAAAGGCGTCGTATGACGTGAAGGTGGGCGACGTGATTGAAATTACCTTCGGTAATCGCACCCTAAAAGCGAGGGTAAATGAAATTAACGAATATGCTGGCAAATCGGATGCTGCGCAGATGTATAGCATCATTGAAGAGTAAAACGGAGAGGAAAATCCTCTCCGTTTTTTATAATATATTATCCAGTGCCGTTAAGACACCCCAGCGACCGCTTTCAAAGGTTACGCCACCTTGCAAATAAAGCATATACGGCTCTCGAATGGGGGCATCGGCAGACAGTTCAATGGAAGAGCCCTGAGTAAAGGCGCCTGCCGCCATAATGACCTGATTTTCATAGCCCGGCATATCGCAGGGCTCGGGGCGGGCAAAGGCATCCACGGGGCTTCCTGCTTGTATGCCTTCGCAGAATTTAATCAGTTTATCCTTATCGTGGAAAGCGATGGACTGTACAATGTCAAGACGCTTATCAAAAGCAGAAGGATACACTTCATAGCCACATTCATTGAGTAGCCAAGCGGCGAAGGCGGAGGTTTTTAATGCCTGCGCTACTACGTGGGGTGCTAAGAAAAAGCCTTGCATCAATTTGCGGGTTTGTCCTAAGGTCGGCCCCACCTCGGCACCCGTGCCGGGAGAGGTGAGGCGGTAGGCGGCTAAATCCACACATTCCGCCGTTCCTGCTATGTAACCGCCGGTATCGGCAATACCGCCGCCTGGGTTTTTAATAAAAGAGCCAACCAGCATATCCGCCTTGGGCTCACGCTCTTCAACAAATTCTCCGTAGCAGTTATCCACCATAACGAGGGTTTGGGGAGAATGCGCCTTAACAAAAGCATAGAGAGTATCCAAATCATCGACCGAGAAGGGTTGACGGGTGCTGTATCCACGGGAGCGCTGGGCGCAAATGAGTTTTGGTTGGCAAGTTAAAATGCTTTCCAATTTGTCATAGTCGATTTTGCCGTCATCGGTTAGGTCGAGCTGGCCGTAGGTTACGCCGAACTCTTTGAGAGAGCCCATACCGTCTCCCGAAATGCCGATGACCTGCTCTAAGGTGTCGTAAGGGGCGCCCGTT
Organism: Eubacteriales bacterium; assembly: GCA_045596725.1. Classification (GTDB taxonomy): domain Bacteria; phylum Bacillota; class Clostridia; order Oscillospirales; family UMGS1783; genus CAKSHC01. The sequence goes on along the minus strand of JAZOCX010000138.1, from coordinate 1,523 downwards.
ACGTAATAAAAGGTATCGCCGGGGCGTAAAACGGCAAACAGGGCAGTGGATAGGGCGTGAGTACCTGATACAAAGTTATGGCGGGCGAGAGCCTTTTCGGCGCCGAACACGTCGGCCACGATTTCCTCAAAGGTGTCGCGGCCTTTGTCGTTATAGCCATAGCCCGTCGTGCCTGCAAAGCAGGTTTCGCTTACGTAATGGTCACGAAAGGCTTTCATAACTCGAAACTGATTTTGTTCGGCAATGGCATCGATGGATGCGTAAACATCACGCAATGTTTCATCGGCTTGTTTTGCCAATGCGGTTGCCTTTTCACTGAAATACATAGGGTTTTACCGTCATCTTTCCGTATTCTTCAAACCCCATACCCCGATATAGGTGGAGCGCCACCGGATTGTCGCAGAGTATGATGGGGGTTTTATTGTTTTGTAAGAGTTCATCAATAAGTAAATATAAGATATTGGCGGCGTGGCCTTGCTTGCGGTGGTTGATATGAGTAGCAACGGCGCCGAGAAGTGCATGGGTATCCGTTTGCATTAAAACGGAGGCGGTAGAGGCTAATTCATCCTTCATAATGACGCCCGTTTTCCCGCCTAAGTATAAGCGTTGTGCCGTTTTTGCCTGATAAAATTCGGTATAATCGGGAATATTATCAAAACTCCTTTTTAATAACTGCCACACGTCTCGTAATTGAGATTCTTGCATATAGTCAGCCGTGCTCGGTAAGGCCGTGCCTTCATAAACGAGGATATGTTTATTGCCCCTTGGGTTTGGTTGCACAATTTCGGCTACGCCCAGCATAGCAAGAAAGGAAGAAAGTTCATCCTGCTCAAACTCTCCTGACAAATAGGCGGTACCGCCGGCATAAACAAGTATGCCATTCTCGCTTTGATAGGCACGATAAAAGGCATCGTCTTTTGGATAGCCTTGCAAGATGGAGAGCGGGTAAATATTACCGATGGGGTCTTGGCGGAGCCGACTGATTAGTGCATCAATATCTGTTGTTTGACGGATCATAGGGCGTTAACCAGATCCTTGAATTTTTTGCCACGCTCCATAAAGTTTTTGAACTGGTCAAAGGAAGCCGAAGCGGGGCTGAGAATAACGATATCTCCGGCAACCGCCGTTTGCGATGCAATTTCTACGGCTTGCGACAAATCGTCGCAACGGCTGATTTTGAGCGTGTCGGCACAGTAGTCGGCGCATTGGGTAACGGCATCGTAAATCTTGGGTGCGGTAGCGCCTAACAAAATCAAATGTTTCACCCGCTGGCAGGCAAGAGCGCCGAATTCGGTATAGTCCAAATTTTTATCATACCCGCCGGCAATTACCGTCAGTTTTTTCTCAAAACTACGCAAAGCGGCTGCGGCGCGGGTGGGGGAGGAGGCGATACTGTCGTTATAATAGCAAACACTATCCACTTCCCGAACAAATTCGATGCGATGTTCTACTCCGCCGAAGTTTTGTGCGACGTGTTTGATATTATCAAACGACACTTCACCTGCCACCGCACATATTGCTGC
>JAZOCX010000137.1:0-3285 GCA_045596725.1 Eubacteriales bacterium | reverse complement strand
CTTACAACCGTTCCTGCTTTTGCCTTGACAGAAAGCGAAGTGCAGGATCAGGTCAATGCTGTGGGTAAAGAAACGGTTACCGGTAATATCTTCGTCTGGTTCCTGTGTGCCATAGCGTTTCTGAAGGTATCGCAAAAGATCGACAGCTTTCTGTCCTCTCTCGGCATCAACGTCGGTCATACAGGCGGTTCAATGCTTGCAGAAGCAATGATCGCTATGCGTGGTGCAAGTATCGCTAAGTCCTTTATGGGCAGAGGCGGTGGTGGCGGTGGCTCCGGTGGTGGTAGCGGCGGAGGAAACACCTTTATGAAAGGCGGTCTTTCCGGCGTTGTCAGCCGAAAAGTCACCAATAACGCCATTCAGAACGCAAACGGCTCTAAAAGCGGCGGTTTAGGCGGAATGGCCTTTAACTCTTCTCTGGGTAAAGGCGGCGGTTTTGCCAATTCCATTATTGGTAGAATTGCAACGGGCAATATTGCCTCCACAGGCTCAATTTCGGGCGACGGTGCCGCCGATTCGCTTATGTCCTATATGGGTTATACCGCACTTGGTCCCGATGCTGAGGATGTACCGTCCTTTTCCAACGTGGATATAGGCGGCGGTCATATCTTTGCTACTGAAACTAACGGTGAGCACCCCGAAGGCATTGCAATGGGTATGTATCACACAGACCAGTATATGGCGCCCGAGGGCGAATACACCACCGTAACAACCGCTGACGGTGCTACTTGGTATAAGCAATATGCAACGGATACCGTAGAGCGAACACCGTATAAAGCGGAGAACGGCTCGGTGGCATATAACGAAAATATCGTTAAAAAACTGCCCAGGGCACCTCAACGAAAGGATCGAGTTTAATGGCAGAAAACAATCGTCCTGTCGCTGAACCGTTGCAAAAAACAATGCAGGCAGCTCAGGCGGTTCGTGGTGCTGTCAAAACCGGCAAAGCCATCGCCGCTGCCGCCAAAGGTGCGGCGGCCGGCGGTGTGTGGGGTGCTATCGGTGCTTTTGCTTGGGAAAACAGAAAATTCCTTACAAAAGTGCTGATAGCCGCCACAGCCGTGTTGATGATCCCGATTATCATTCTTTGTATGCTTCCTTCCGTTATTTTCGGTGGATTTGGTGATTCTCACTCAGCCGCCGATCCTAACACACCGATACTCAATAGCAGCGTTGCTATTGACAGTAATCTGACGCAGATCTCAACAACGGTCAGTACGGTGTTATCGGAACGTATGACGGAAGTGCTTCAGGCAATCGAGGATGATTATGCCAACTGCACCGCAGACGGCAAAGAGATTATCAATCCCCACGAAAGCGCACCGAACTTTAATGCCAACCTTTTTGTCGGTCAATACTGTGCTGCCAAAAATGAGGATTATACAACCGTATCCATTGCGGATATGGAAAGTATGCTCCGACAAGGTAAAGATAAACTTTACTCCTATACCAAAAAGGAAGAACAGCGTTCTGTTGAAACAATAACGGAAACCATAACGGTTGATGCTTCTACAGGCGAAGAGACTGTTACCCAGACTGTTACGGTTACAACGGAAAACTGGATCGTCTATACCGTTGTTTATAACGGTGAAACCTACTTTGCCGACGAGGTATTCCATCTCACCGCAGAGCAAAAGGAACTTGCAGACGATTACGCATATAACCTGAGCTTATTTCTTGGGGACAGTATGTTTCAAGGGCTTCCTGATGGGTACACCTCGATTACCTCTCTCGGCAATGTCCGTTTTACAGACGGGCAAACCGAGGTCGTGTATTTTAATCAGCTGGATGAACGCTATTCCAATATGCCATACGGCACCGATGATATCGGCGGTTATGGTTGCGGACCTACGGCAATGTCAATCGTTGTGTCTTCTCTCACAAGCGAAACCGTTGATCCTATTGCAATGGCAAGATGGTCTTATGAAAATGGTTATTGGTGTTCTAAAAGCGGTTCCTACCACGCTTTGATACCGGCTGCTGCAAAGGAATGGGGCTTGAACGTTGAGGGGTGTTCTGCATCGGAAGGTCAAAAAATCGTTGATGCCTTATCAAACGGTAAATTGGTCGTAGCAATTATGCTGAAAGGTCATTTTACAAGCTCCGGGCATTTCATTGTCCTGCGTGGCGTAAAGGATGGCAAGATACTTGTTGCCGATCCGGCAAGCTATGACCGTAGCAGTATGGAATGGGACTTGTCTATCATACTAAACGAAGCCAGTAAAAACGCCGGTGCTGGTGGTCCGTTTTGGATTATAGGTTAGAAGTTAAAGGAGGCTGTAATGAGCAAGCAAAACGAACATCATGACACCTATACCATACCACCAAACTTTATTGAGGGCGGTACGCTGTTCGGTGGTATGTTTAAGATAAGAAATGTAATTGAGGCCGGCATTATCGCATTTGCGGTGGGTATGCCGGTCTTTTCCATAGACATTTCTCTGACCGCCCGTATTATTATTCTCTGCCTGACAGCACTGCCACTTGGCTTATTTGCCTTGATGGGTGTTAACGGCGAACCGCTTTCGTCTTATATCATTGCCTTTTTCAAATGGCTTGGCAATCGCCGTGTTATCGGAAAAGTTGAACCGAAAAAGAGAAAAGCAAAAAAGGAGAAGAAACCGGATTCGCCTAAGCCTGTTAAAGAAGCAGCCGAGAATGAATCTATGCTGTCGGAAATTGTCGGAGTTATCCGCAAACGGTCTGCCCACAAGGAAAAGAAAGAACAGACAAAGGCGGAAAAACCGAAAAAGGCACCTCGTAGAAAAACGGTAGAATCACCGTTCCTCAATCCTGTTGCGGAATACCTGCCAATCGAAAAGATTGATAACGGCATCATCTACACCAAGGATCACCGTTATATCAAGATTATCGAAGTTATTCCCATCAACTTTCTGTTGCGAAGTGCCCGTGAGCAACGCAGCATTATTTATTCGTTTATCAGTTATCTTAAAATCTGTCCCGTAAAGATACAGTTTAAGGTGCTGACAAAACGGGCGGATATTGACCGCCACGTGGAGGCTGTCTGCAGGGAGCTGGAGCGGGAGACAGATCCTCACTGCCGAATGCTTCAGGAGGATTATCTGCGGCTCATTCAGCAGCTTGGTTCCCGGGAAGCAATTACCCGGCGATTTTTCCTGATCTTTGAGCATGAAGAACTGCCCGGTACCCGCAGGGGACATGAGGAAGAGGAGGCCATTGCATCCCTGCAGACTGCGGCTCGGACGGCCGCCAACTACCTGCGCCAGTGTGGGAATACGGTGGTCATATCTGAGAACGAGGATG
>JAZOCX010000136.1:0-9024 GCA_045596725.1 Eubacteriales bacterium | reverse complement strand
TAACCCCTACGGTTTGTTCGACCGTGATCAGTCCCGCCGTCAGGCAGGCTACGCCTATGAGCATACCGGCTATTTCAAGGGTCCCGAAGTACCCGACGCGCTGGCTAAGTTAAAGTACCGCACCGATTTGAAGGAGGGTTATGACGACGCCTTCTTCTCCTTCGCCGAGACCGACGTTACCCCCACCTCGGGGCAGACCCATAAGGTCCAGATCGATTTCTCGAAGGCCTATTACAGCACCTTCACCTATGACGAGGCAACCGGCACCTATCTCAAACAGCATTGCGGCAAGCCTCATATGGACGGTAAGGCAGGCACCCAGCTCGGCTTTACCAACCTGCTGATTTTGGAAACCGAGATCGATAACCTCACCAACGTCTTGATGGACGTTGACGTAGTCGGCAGCGGCACGGGCTGGTGGGTATCAAACGGAGCCTATCAGCAGATCCAGTGGAGCAAGGCAACCAAAACCTCAGAATTTAAGTTCACCGATCTAAGCGGTAACGAACTTACCGTTAACACCGGCAAGAGCTATATTGCTATGACCAAGCCGAACACCACCACCATTACCGAGCTTGCGGAAGAGGCGCTTCCCGCCGATCCCCTGCCCGAGACCCCCGCGAAATAATATGCGCCCCGAGTGAAAACTCGGGGCTTTTTTTAATTTTCTCTTGACAAGTCCCGCCCTTTCCTATTATTATAAAGGAGTAGATGTAGTTTGTTTTCGGCTCGATATGCGAACCTTTTTGATATATTTTTTATTTTTTTCTTTCCTTTTAGGGGTTTTTTTATAAAAGATAATTGTAAAAGTGTACGTGTAGATAGCTGAATGACCGACGGAATACATCCGTGCGGTCTTTTTTATTTTATACGAATAGGAGAACAAGAACAATGGAATGGTTGTACGCAGCCATCGGAGCGGTTCTTGGAATCATTATCGGTGCGTTGGTAGGCGTCGTCTACCGCAAGAAAATTGCAGAAGCCAAAATCGGCTCGGCAGAAACCGAAGCCAAGCGCATCATCAATGAAGCCATGAAATCCGCCGATGCAAAACGCAAAGAAATTCTGTTAGAGGCAAAGGACGAGATTTTGAGAAACCGTACCGATGCCGAGAACGAGATCAAGGAGCGTCGGGCTGACATTCAGCGCCAAGAACGTCGCTTACAGCAAAAAGAAGAGCAGTTTGACCGCCGCAGCCTCGCCTTCGAGCAGAAGGAAGAGCAGTTGGAGGAAAAACTGAAAAAGGTTTCGGCTTTGGAAGCCGAGGCGGCTGAGCTGAAAAAGGGTCAGATCGCGATGCTCGAAAAGATTTCGGGCTTCACCGCCGAGCAGGCAAAAGCCAAGCTTTTGGAAGAACTCAGCAATGAAATTACTCACGAATCGGCTCTTATCATTAAGGAAAACGAAGAGCGTGTCCGTGAAAATGCCGATAAGATGGCACGAGAGGTCATCTCTCAGGCGATCCAGCGTTGCGCCGCCGACCAGGTCAGCGAAGCCACCGTGTCGGTCGTAACCCTGCCTAATGACGAAATGAAGGGCCGCATCATCGGTAGAGAGGGACGCAATATCCGTTCCATTGAAACGCTGACGGGCGTTGATTTGATTATCGACGATACGCCCGAAGCCATCACCGTTTCGAGCTTTGACCCTGTCCGCCGTGAAATTGCCCGCCTGTCGCTTGAACGATTGATTACCGACGGTCGAATCCACCCCGCCCGCATAGAGGAGATTGTGGAGAAGACCCGTAAAGACGTAGAGCAGATTATTAAGAAAGAGGGCGAACGCGCCGCTTTTGAAACGGGTATTCACAATCTGCACCCCGAGCTTATCAAGATTTTGGGCCGATTGAAATACCGTACGAGTTACGGACAAAACGTCCTGAATCACTCCTTAGAAGTGGCACAGATCGCCGGTCTTATGGCGGCAGAGCTGGGTGCCGACATCAATATGGCCAAGCGTGCCGGTCTGTTGCATGACCTTGGCAAGGCACTCGACCATGAGATCGACGGTTCGCACGTAGAGATCGGCGTTGAGTATGCCCGTAAGTATAAGGAAAATAATGACGTAATTCACGCCATTCAGGCACACCACGGCGACGTAGAGTGCAAGACGGTCGTGGCCTGTCTCGTTCAGGCGGCAGACGCCGTTTCGGCAGCCCGTCCGGGCGCCAGACGCGAAAACCTCGAAGCCTATATCAAGCGTTTGCAAAAGCTCGAAGAGATCGCCGAATCCTTTAACGGTGTTGAGCGCTCCTTTGCCATACAGGCAGGACGCGAGATCCGCATTATGGTTAAGCCCGAAGTCATCAGCGACGATCAGATCACCGTGGTCGCCCGTGATATCGTTAAGCGCATTGAACAGGAAATGGAATATCCCGGACAGATTAAGGTTCACGTGGTTCGCGAAAGCCGCGCGATCGACTACGCAAAATAAGAAAACGAAAAAGACACCCGTTGGGTGTCTTTTTTTATTTTCTAAATAAGTGTTTGATTTTTTTGAGCACCGCAATCATCTTGTACAACGCCCCGATGCCGAGTTCAAACTGCCCCACGTACTCGGCAACGTTCGGTTTGAAACCACGCTTGAATTCGTAAACACCGAAGTATTTGTTTTCGGGCGAAAAATCCCCCGTAATGCCGTAGAAGTTGCAGTAGCGGTAGCCCTCTTCATAGGCCCTCTTAATGTGATGCTCATAGAGAAGATATTTGGGGTTAAAGGCTCGGTATTCGGGTAGGGTCCCGCTCAGGAAAGTCAGATACTCCTCACCGCTTTTAAGGGAGAGCAGACACCCCACGTCCTTGCCGTCGGGATACTTTTCGGCAAACTCCTCGGCGCGTTTCATCTCGCATCGATACTTTTCGATTTGAGAAAGTGCCTCTTTATGCATACGCTCCACCTTTTCGCCCGTCTGCTGATGGGCCATCTTTTCTTCGGTCTTGCGCAGGGTCTCTTCGGCTTCCGATAGGAGTTGCGCCGTATGTCGCAGATACACGTCGGGGTCAAGATAGGCAATGTAAATGGTCATCAGGTCGCTCATGTGCCGATACATCAGCTGATAATAGTCCAGCCCCCGTACGAGAAAATCCCGTCGGCGTGCCGTATCGTCAAAGATGTCGGCCATCACCGAAAGGTCTTCCATCTTCCCCTCTCGCACCATCAGTCCCTTTTTGATGCAGGTGTTGATATTTTTGCGGGTCTGCTTGGAGAACTTGGCTTTTTTGGCTTCATAATCCTCATCAAGAGGCAGTCGACAGCACCAGCGCACCTGTATCGCATCTAAGTAGACGTTAAACCCGTGATGCGAAAAACCTAACTCTTTAAGGTTATTCACCGTTTCATCGTCAGCAGGTGCCCCCTCGATGATATCCCCCTCGGGGGTACGGGTGCGGTAGATAACGTTCGGGTCGATTACCAGCATCATACCCTTGTGGCTTTTGACGTAGGCGGTCAGTTCATTCACGAAAAAGGCAAGTAATGTCTTGTTGTGATAATCCACAAGTAGTCCTCGGGGCGAGTAAAACCGCTTGCGCCCGAGGTAGGCAGGGTCTTCCATCAGCATAGCGGCGGCAATCACCTGCCCGCCATCAAGAACACCCACCAAATGGATCACGCTTCCCTGCTCCCGTTTCATATTCGCCATCTCTACCGTCTGGTTAAAAGAGGTCTGAGGATGGGTCGCCGTAAAATCCCGATATTCTTGTTGTGTTAATACACGAAATTCCATTGTTTCTCCTTATTGCTGATAAAAAGCGGTTAAGGCCTTAACCATCTGCTTGGTTGCCAGCACGCCCGACGTTTCATAGCAAGAATGCATTGCCAGTTGCGGGCAACCCACGTCCACCATCGGAATAGAGAGCTGATTGGATAAGATGGCACCGAGTGTCGAGCCACCCGGCTGATCGGCACGGTTGTAGTAATGCTGTACGGGCACCTGTGCTTTGTTGCAAATCTCGGCAAAGATTGCCGAGGTCAACCCTTCGGTGGTGTATTTGCGGTTGGCGTTGTGTTTAATGACAACACCCCCGTTTAAGGTAACCGCCTCGCCTTCGTCCGCCAATTCCTTGTGATTGGGATGGCAGGCGTGAGCGTTATCACAGCTCACCAAAAAACTTTTCGGCGCTTTGGTCTCAAATCGCCCAAGCCTTTTTAAGACGCTCGGCAGAAAATCCGACCCCGCCCCCTGACGGGTATCGCTTCCCACCTCTTCGTGGTCAAAAAGCGCATAGACGCTTCCCGCCTTATCACTGCTCAAAAAGGCAGTAAGGGAAGCAAAGGCGCACTGCAAATCGTCCAAACGAGGCGCCGTAATCGTATCCCCGATGATACAAGGCGCTTGCGGATTATATAAAATCAGATCGGCGTCAATCACGTCCTTGCCAAAATCGGGCATCTCCCCCATCGGCTGTAAATCCACGGCGGGATTGAGCTTTTCTCCCCCGTTCACATCACGGTTTAGGTGAATGGCGGTGCGTGGAATAACGGCAATCGGCTCCTTGGTATCGACAAGGCGGCACTCAATTCCTTGCTTCGTGCGAAGGTATACCCGCCCCGCACAGGCAAGAGGACGGTCAAGCCAACTGCTGTAAATCAGTGAGCCGTAGGTTTCCACCGCCAATCTATCACGATGCCATTTTACCGCCAGCGCCGGACTGTCCCCGTGCGAAGCGGTGATGCGATAGCCCTCTCCGCCGGCACGAAATGCCACCAAAGCCGAGCCTCGGGACACAAAATACCCGTTATTTTCTTTGATTTCCCACTCGTTTTCTTCCAAAAGCTCCACAAAACCCGCCTCTTGTAAGGCGTTTTTAGCAAATTCTACGGTATGAAAAGGAGTAGGACAGGCAGAAATATACTCAAATAACGCTTGATTCATCGTATCCTCACAAATTAGGAATTATTATTAAAAATCCCCAAAAGAGAACCTTTCGGGGATTTCTGTGATTTAGTTGGTGTAGTTATCGAAATAACCCTGAACGAGCACAACGGGAGTACCCTTGTCGCCGGAACCGCTGGTGAGGTCGCACAGCGAGCCGATCAGGTCGGTCAGCTGACGGGGGGTGGTACCCTGGGTAACCATACTGCCTTTGAGGTTGGCGTCCTTGGCTTTAATGCTGTCGGAGATCGCCTTTCTCAGCTCCTCGCCCGACAGATCTTTGAAATCGTTATCGGCAAGGTATTTCAGTTTCAGTTCATTCGGAGTGCCCACCAAGCCGTCGGTATAGGCGGGGGAAACAACGGGGTCAGCCAACTCCCAAATCTTGCCCTGCGGGTCTTTGAAGGCGCCGTCGCCGTAAACCATAACCTCGACCTTTTTGCCCGTCGCTTCATTGATCTTCTGTTGAATCTCAACCACGAGATCCTTGCACTCTCTGGGGAAGAGCTTGACCTTCTCCTCGGTAGACTTATTCGAGCCGAGCAGACCGTACTTCTCGTTACAGCCCGAGCCGTTGATGGGAGCGGTAAGAATATCGTCAAGCCCGTATACCGCCTTAGCACCGCCCTCTTTGAGCAGACGCTTGGTGCGAACTCTCGTATGAATATCGCAGGTGAGTACCTTATCGGTATAATCGAGAATTGCCTTGGGCTGGTTGGCAAAGATGATCTCTACCTCAGCACCCGCTTCACGGATCAGATCGGCATAATATTCCACGTAGTCAACCCCCGTGAATTCGAGCTTTTGTACGCCGAACACTTCACGGTAACGCTCTAAGGAAAGAACGTCGGTATAAGGATTGATGCCGTTGGCGTCAATCAGATCGTAGGTAGCCAGCGCATTACCCACCTCGTCGGAGGGGTAGCTGAGCTGCAATACCACCTTGGAAACGCCCATGGCGATACCACGCAGACAAACCGCAAAACGGTTGCGGGATAAAATGGGGAACAGAACGCCTACCGTTCCGCCGTTAAATTTCGCCTTTACATCGGCGGCAATGTCATCAATCGACGCATAGTTACCCTGCGCACGTGCTACGATGGATTCGGTAAGAGCGATAACATCACGGTCTCTCATCGCAAAGCCTTCGCTCTCGGCGGCGGCCAGCACACTGTCCACAACAACGGCAGCCAGATCATCGCCTTCACGAATGATGGGGCAACGAATACCACGGGCAACGGTTCCTACTCTTCTTGTCTGTTCCATATAGATCCCTCTTTTTGAAAAGATAATTTACAAACACAAATATTATATACTATTGTTTTTCCACTTGCAAGAAAATATTATGCCATATATCTAAATTTTTTGTTTACAAACTGTTCTTTTCTTTTTTCCTTCTATATATTACAATAAAGACAGAAAGGATGATGGTATGTTACAACTTAAAGACATTAAGAAAACCTATCTTGCAGGCGAAAATGCCGTTCACGCCTTAAAGGGCATTAGTCTCAATTTCCGCAAGAGCGAATTCGTATCGATCCTCGGCCCGTCGGGTTGCGGAAAAACGACGATGCTGAATATCATCGGCGGTCTTGACCAGTATACCGACGGCGACCTGATTATTGACGGCGTATCGACCAAGGCCTATAAGGATCGGGATTGGGATACTTACCGCAACCACTCGATCGGCTTTGTCTTTCAGTCGTATAACCTCATTCCCCACCAAACGGTATTAAAGAACGTGGAACTCGCCTTAACCCTTTCGGGCGTAAAAGCCAAAGAGCGCCGAGAGCGTGCCGTTAAGGCACTGGAAGCGGTAGGCCTTGGCGATCAGTTGCGCAAGAAACCCGCCGAAATGTCGGGCGGACAGATGCAACGAGTGGCGATTGCCCGTGCCCTCGTGAATGACCCCGATATCATCTTAGCCGATGAGCCTACGGGTGCGCTCGATACCGAAACGAGCGTGCAGGTAATGGATCTTCTCAAAGAAATTTCCAGGGAAAAGTTGGTGATTATGGTAACCCATAACCCCGACCTTGCCAACACCTACTCCACCCGCATCATTCGTATGCTCGACGGTGTGATTACCGACGATTCCGCCCCCTTGCAGGAGCACGAGATCCCGCCCGCCGAGCCAAAGCGCAAGCGTAAGAAGGCGCCCTCGATGTCCTTCGTAACCTCGTTCGGACTGTCGCTTACCAACCTCTTTACCAAACTCGGCAGAACCCTGCTCACTTCTTTTGCGGGCAGTATCGGTATTATCGGCATTGCGCTGATTTTTGCCGTATCGCAGGGCACCACCGCCTATATCAACGCCGTACAGGAAGACACCCTTTCTTCCTACCCCCTCACCATTGAAGCCACCACCGTAGACCTCACGACACTGATGGAAACCTTTATGGGCGTGGGTCAGGAAGTGCCGGAGCGTGATCCGAATGAAGAGGCGTTTTACTCACAGTCGGTACTGTATGATATGATCAATGCCCTCAATAATATGGAAAACACCGAGAACGACCTCGAATCCTTTAAGGTGTTTATTGATAAACAGCTTGCCGACCCCGACAGTAAACTTACCCAGTCCCTCTCGGGGGTACAGTACACCTATTCGCCCGAACTGCTTGTCTATACCGAGAACAAGGACGGCGTAATTGTTAAGAGCGACACCGAAGAACTGTTATCCAAAGCCCTCTATGAAAACTTCGGTATGGATATTACCAATATGATCAGCTTCGGCGAGAGCAGCGGTATGATGGCAATGTCCCCCGCCTCGTCTGCCACCAATCTGTGGGTGGAGATGCTCGGCGGAAAGGACGGCAGTCTGATTAACCCCGTACTGAAAAATCAGTACGACTGCATCTACGGCGACTGGCCGACCGCTTATAACGAAATCGTGCTGGTGCTCGATGAGAATAACGAGCTCGACGATCTTACCCTCTACGCCTTGGGTCTGAAAACGGAAGACGAGATCAACGCCGTTTTTGATGCCGTTATGAATAAGACGGAGATCAATGCCACCCCGCAAAAATGGTCCTTTGAGGAAATCAAGAATATGGATTTCCGTGTGATTTTGAACAGCGCTTGCTACACGCTCGATGAAGTAAGCGATACCTATACCGACCTTCGCGAAACCGACGCCGGTCTGCGCTATCTGTACGATAACGCCCTCACCTTACAGGTAACGGGCATTCTCCGTCCGCGTGCCGATGCCACCTCAACGATGCTCAGCGGTTCCATCGCCTACACAAAACTCCTCACCGAGTACATCATTGAGCAGGGCGAGGACTCCTCTGCCGTATCCGCCCAGCTTGCCGATGAGAGTACGGATATCTTCACCGGCCTGCCCTTTAACGAAAACACCGGTAATTTAACCGACGCCGAAAAAGAAACGGCATTGCGTGAGCATCTGTCCTCTCTCTCGGTATCGGGCAAGGCGCAGGCGTACGTGGATATGATGAGCGTCCCCTCAACCGAGCAACTGAACAATGCCGTGGAGCAGGCGCTCTCGGCTATGGATCGGGTTAAGCGTGAAGAAACGGTGCTGACCGCCCTTTCCCAACAAATCAATATGAAGGAATCGGAACTCAAAGAATATATTGAGGATATGTCGGATGAGGATTTAGAGAAACTGTTGCGGGAAATGGTAGAAGCCAGCGTGCGTATGCAGATGGCGCAGGCAGTAGAGGCGCAACTCGCCCCCCTGCCCGAATCCACCAAAGCCTCTATGCTCGATATGGCACTGAGTACCTACACCACCGAACAGTGCGCCCGCTATTACGATGAAATTATGGAGTTTTCCGACTCCTCTTTGGAAGAAAACTTAATCACCCTTGGCTACGTGGATTTAGGCTCGCCCGCCACCGTTAACCTCTACGCCTCTTCTTTTGAGAATAAGGACGTGATCGAAGAGGTCATCGCCGAATATAACGCCGAGCGTGAAGAATTGGAGCAGGTGCATTATACCGACTACGTCGGCATTATGATGAGCTCTATTACCACCATTATCAACGCCATTACCTATATTTTGATTGCCTTCGTTGCCATTTCGCTGATCGTTTCCTCGATCATGATCGGTGTTATCACTCTCATTTCGGTTCAGGAGCGCACCAAGGAAATCGGTATTTTGCGTGCCATCGGCGCATCCAAGCGCAACG
>JAZOCX010000135.1:0-7635 GCA_045596725.1 Eubacteriales bacterium | reverse complement strand
TTATTTTTTTATTTTGGAGGATTTTACCCATGCAGTGGACATCCCTCAATGAATTGAGAGAAAAATACTTATCCTTTTTTGAGAGCAAGGGGCATTTGCGCCTGCCCTCCTTTTCGCTCGTTCCCAAAAACGACAAATCGTTACTCTTAATCAATTCGGGCATGGCGCCCATGAAAAAATATTTCACGGGAGAGATTACCCCGCCGAGAAAGCGGGTTACTACCTGCCAGAAATGTATCCGCACCCCCGATATTGAGCGTGTAGGTAAAACGGCACGCCACGGCACTTATTTTGAGATGCTGGGCAACTTCTCTTTCGGAGATTATTTCAAGAGCGAAGCCACCGCTTGGGCGTGGGAGTTCTTTACTAAGGTATTGGAGATTCCCGAAGAGCGTTTATGGTGCTCGATCTATGAAGAGGATGATGAGGCTTTTGAGATTTGGACCAAAGAAGTGGGCGTACCTGCCGACCATATCGTTCGTCTTGGTAAAGCCGATAACTTCTGGGAGCACGGTACGGGACCTTGCGGACCTTGCTCCGAGATCTATTTTGACCGTGGCGAGAAATACGGCTGCGGTAGCCCTAACTGCGGAGTAGGTTGCGATTGCGACCGCTACGTTGAGGTATGGAATCTCGTATTTACTCAGTTTGACAGCGACGGTCAAGGTAATTACAGCCGTTTGGAACATCCGAACATCGATACCGGTATGGGCTTGGAGCGCTTGGCTTGTGTTATGCAGGAGGTTGCCAACCTGTTTGAGGTTGACACAGTGCGTAATATTATGAAGCATATCTCCGAGATCGCCGGCGTTCATTACGGTAAGGAAGAGAAGACCGACGTGAGCCTGCGTGTTATCACCGACCATATCCGTTCCACGACCTTTATGATCGGCGACGGTGTTCTGCCCTCGAATGAGGGACGTGGCTACGTATTGCGCCGACTGCTTAGACGTGCCGCCCGTCATGGACGCTTGCTCGGTATTTCGGGCACCTTCTTACATCAGGTATGCGATACCGTTATTGCTGAGAATGCTACCGCTTATCCGGAACTTATTGAAAAGAAAGATTACATTAAAAAGGTTATTCTTAACGAAGAAGAGAATTTTGCCCGTACCATCGATACCGGTCTGACCTTGCTCAGCAATGAGATCGAGGCATTGAAGGCGAGTGCCGATAAGGTGCTGTCGGGCGAAAATGCCTTTAAACTTTATGATACCTACGGATTCCCGCTTGACTTGACCCGTGATATTTTGGAAGAGCAGGGCTTTGGCGTGGACGAGGACGGCTTTAACGCTTGCATGAAGCAACAAAAGGATTTGGCTCGCAGCAGCCGTGCCAAGTCGGATAATGACGCTTGGAAGAGCAACGAACCCGTGTTTGAAAACGTGCCGGCTACGAAGTTTGTAGGCTATGAGGAAACCTCTTGTAAGGCCAAAGTGCTTGCCATTGTTGCCGAGGGTGAGATCAGTGGCGAGATATTGGCAGGGCAGAAGGGTATGATCGTTACCTGCTGCACGCCTTTCTATGCCGAGAGCGGTGGTCAGGTAGGCGATACGGGTGTGATTGTAAATGGGGAGAATATCTTTACCGTTGAAGATACGCAGAAGACCCACGAAGGCATTTATATGCATATCGGTACCGTTACGGCGGGTGCCTTTGCGGTGGAAAACAACGTTGAAATGACGATTGACGCAGAGCGCAGACGTGCCATTACCCGTAACCATTCGGCTCTGCATTTGTTGCAGGCGGCACTTCGTCAGGTGTTGGGTACGCACGTTGAGCAGGCCGGTTCTTACGTAGACGAACAGCGTGGCAGACTTGACTTTACTCATTTCTCGGCTATGACCCACGAGGAATTAAATCAGGTGGAGATGCTGGTAAACGGCGCTATGATGAACGCCATTCCCGTTTCGGTTGAACTGATGAGCATTGATGATGCCCGTAAGTCGGGCGCTATGGCTTTGTTTGGTGAGAAGTACGGCGATACGGTGCGTGTTGTTTCGATGGGGGATTTCTCCAAAGAACTGTGTGGAGGTACCCATCTTGCCAATACCGGTATGGCGGGCTTGTTCCGTATTGCTTCCGAGTCTTCGGTAGCGGCAGGTGTGCGTCGTATTGAATGTGTAACGGGTTATAACGTTATCTCGATGCTGGATCAGCGGGATGCGACCATTCGCACCATTGCCGAGACCATTAAGAGCTCGGTCAATGACGTGGAAGTCAAGGCGCAGGCGCTTACGGCGGAAATAAAGCAGGCGCAACGTGATATAGAAGCCCTCAATGCTAAGCTTGCTTCCTCGAAGCTGGATGAGATCGTTTCTTCGGCAACTGCGGTGGGTGTTGTGCGTGTGGCTGGCGTGAAGTTTACCGATATGTCGATGGATGCGGTTCGCACTATGGCTGAAATTATTAAGGATAAATACCCCAATATGGTGGCCGTTATGGCGGTTGTGGGTGCAGATAAGCTGAACTTTGTTTGTTCTTGCGGTAAGGATGCCAATACTCAGGGTGTGCTCGCCGGCAACGTGGTGCGCAAGGTTGCCGAGATCTGCGGAGGCAAGGGCGGTGGCCGACCTGATATTGCATCGGCCGGTGGCCGTGATGCCGATAAGGTGGCGCAGGCGCTGGAAGTTCTGCCTGCCTTGGTTGAGGAGATGCTTAAATGAGTGATTGTATCTTTTGTAAAATCGTAGATGGAGTTATTCCCTGCAATAAGGTGTATGAAAACGAGAAGGTGTTGGCCTTCCGTGATATTGCGCCCTTGGCTCCTGTGCATATCGTGGTTATCCCCAAAGAGCACGTGATGCAGAGTGCGGCCGATGTTACGGCAGAGAATGCTGTGCTGGTGGGCGAGTGCTTTTGTGCCATTGCCGAGATTGCTAAGGCGGAAAATCTTGAAAACGGATTTCGTGTGATTACCAATTCGGGTGCTGACGGCGGACAAACCGTACCCCACCTGCACTTTCATTTGTTGGGCGGAGAAAAATTGCCCGAGAAGTTAGTATAAAGGAGAAATAATCATGGATGCCTATAAAATGACTATTGCCGGTTGCGAGAGGGAATTGCCCTTATGCAAGGTAAATGATGAACTCTATATCGGAGCATTCGTTATTTTCGGGGATGTGGAATTAACTGTTGCTTGCGCAAAGGAACTCAACGCCCGTTTGCCGGAGCACGATATCATGATTACCGCAGAAAGCAAAGGCATTCCTCTGGTATACGAAATGGCTCGTCAGTCGGGTGAGAATAATTACCTGATTGCACGTAAAGGTGCTAAACTTTACATGAAAGAGCCGGTTGCGGTTGAAGTTAAATCTATTACGACGGCACAAAAACAGACGCTGTGGATGGATGCTGACGATAAGGCGGCTATGGAGGGTAAGCGCGTGGTGATCGTGGACGACGTAATCAGTACGGGAGAGTCGCTTTCGGCGCTTGAACAGTTGGTTGAGCAGGCGGGCGGTATTGTTGTGGCTCGTGCCGCGGTATTGGCTGAGGGAGATGCGGCTAAGAGAGAGGATATTATCTTCCTTAATGAATTGCCTTTATTTTTCCCCGGCAAGAACATGTGAGGTGTAATATGGGATTAACGACCATTTCCAACGGCAAAGTAACGGCTGTTTTTACCGATAAGGGTGCTGAACTGCAAAGTTTGACCTATAACGGTATCGAATACCTTTGGCAGGGGGATCCTGCTTTTTGGAATCGCCGTGCGCCGGTGCTCTTTCCCTTTGTCGGGCGTTGCAAAGGCGACTCCTATACCTATGCAGGGAAGACCTATAAAGTGCCTCAGCATGGATTTGCGAGAGATAACGTATTTTCTTTGGTGCGTTCCGATGCGACTTCGGCGACCTATTTGTTTCGCAATAATGAAAAGACGGCGGTGAATTATCCGTTTGATTTTCAGTTATATATTGATTATCAGCTTGTCGGCACGGCGCTTGAAGTGGAATATACGGTAAAGAACGCCGGCAAGAGCGTGATGTATTTCTCGATCGGCTCTCACGAAGCCTACCGTTGCCCCTTGACCGAGAGGGAGCGGTTTGAGGATTATGAAGTGTCCTTCAATGCCAATGAGCGGTTGGATCGCTATTATTTGGAAGACGGGCTCTTAGGGCTTCACGCCGAACCTTTTATTGGATTTGGGCAGAAGCTCGCATTGCAACACTCCTATTTCGATAAGAGTGTGGCGGTCCTGAAAAAAGTCCGTTCCAACAAGGTTACGCTCAAAAGCAAGATCAGCGGACACGGTGTAGAGGTTGCCTTCGACGGATTTACTAACGTGGGACTGTGGCAGCCGAAAAATGCACCCTTCCTCGCCATCGAGCCCTGGCAGGGCATTTCCGATGCCGTTGACTTTAACGGAACCCTTTCGCAAAAAGCAGATATCGTCTCTTTGAATGTCGGCGCAGTAAAGAAATTTTCTCATAAAATTACCCTATTTTGAGAAAAAGTCGGAATCGTTCGAGATTCCGACTTTTTTGTAAAAAGCACTTGCATTTGTTCACGGATTGTGATACACTTGTGCATATGCTGTTTACAAAGGGGGTGTCCTTGTGGAGAAAAACAAATACTATATTGTGGCGAGTGATTTGATTCCCGACGTAGCCATTAAAACCGTTGAAGCCAAGCGTTTACTGAAAAAAGGCGAGGTGAGAACGGCGACCGAAGCCGCTAAGGCAGTGGGAATTTCTCGGGGTGTCTTCTATAAATATAAGGATAAGGTTCATCCTTTCTACGACAAGGGCATTGACCGCACAATTACGCTGTTTGCCGTATTAAACGATAAGGCGGGCGTACTTAGTTCTTTTTTGGCGGTATTCGGCGGGGCCGGCGCCAATATATTGACTATGAATCAAAACATTCCCGTT
Organism: Eubacteriales bacterium; assembly: GCA_045596725.1. GTDB lineage: Bacteria > Bacillota > Clostridia > Oscillospirales > UMGS1783 > CAKSHC01. The sequence continues at coordinate 2,764 of JAZOCX010000135.1, read as the reverse complement.
TCGGGCACCGCATCCATTTCGATCACGGCTCAGATCGGGGAGTTGGAAATAGCACTTGATGATTTCTTGGAACGACTGCGTGCGGTTGAAGGGGTTATTGAGGTAGATTTTATTACGGGAGAATAATACAGTGGCAAAGATTGCAATTCTCGGACATGGTGTTGTCGGCAGCGGAACCGCTGAGGTTTTACTGCAAAACGCAAAAGGTATCGCTAAGCGTATTGGCGAGGCGGTAGAGATTAAATACATTTTGGATATTCGGCAGTTTCCCGATCTGCCCTATGCGGATCGTTTTACTAACGATATCGAGGTAATTCTCAACGATCCTGAGGTTGAGGTAGTGGCTGAGGTTATCGGTGGCATTAAGCCGGCTTATGATTTTGTCAGTCGCAGCTTAAAGGCAGGGAAGAGTGTTGTAACCTCGAACAAAGAGTTGGTTGCCGTGAAGGGTGCCGAGCTGTTACAGACGGCCAAAGAAAACGGTGTACTCTTCTTATTTGAAGCCAGTGTCGGCGGTGGCATCCCCATCATCCGCCCGATGGCTCAGTGCTTGGCTGCTAATGAAATTGAGCGTGTTACGGGTATCTTAAACGGTACTACGAACTATATTTTAACTCGCATGGTACGTGAGCATATGCCCTTTGACGTGGCACTTCGTTCGGCGCAGGAACTTGGCTATGCCGAGGCTGACCCGACGGCTGACGTGGAAGGCATTGATGCTTGCCGTAAGATCTGTATTTTGGCATCTCTTGCTTTTGGTCGGCACGTATATCCTCAGTACGTTCACGCCGAAGGTATCACCAAGCTGAATGCAGGCGACGTTGAGGCGGCGGATCAGGAAGGTCGAGTTATTAAACTGCTTGGCATTACTCGTCAGTGTGCCGACGGTAAGGTTTTTGCTATGGTAGCACCCTTTGCCATTTCCCGTGAGCATCTCTTAGCGGGAGTGGAAGATGTCTTTAACGGCATCGTAGTGAAGGGTAATGCTGTGGATGAGGCTGCTTTCGTCGGCCGTGGTGCCGGTAAGGCGCCTACCGCTTCGGCGGTTGTGGCCGATATTCTCTACTGTGTCAAACACCGCGGTAGTGAGAATATTATGAAATGGGATGATGTCGAGGGTGATATTACCTGCGACTGGACCAAACAACAGTTTAGACGCATCGTCCGTTTTGTCGGTCAGGAGGGCTATCAGGTTACCGAGCCGATGAATGAGGCCGAGTTTGCCGAGGCTTTTGCCGATAAAAAGGTGGAATCGGCAGTACGTATATTATAATATGATATAAGGAGATAGAATCACATGAGTTTGATCGTTCAGAAGTTCGGCGGATCCTCCGTAGCAAACCCCGAACGTGTCAGAAATGTTGCGCAGATCATTACCGATACCTATAAGGCCGGTAATCAGGTCGTCGTTGTCGTTTCGGCGCAGGGAGATACTACCGACGATCTGATTGAAATGGCCGCCCAGATCAATGACAGCCCCTCCAAACGTGAGATGGATGTTTTGCTCAGCAGTGGCGAGCAGATCAGTATGGCTCTCTTAGCCATGGCCATTGAAAAAATCGGATGCCCTGTCGTATCCTTGACCGGCTGGCAGGTTGGAATTAAATCCACCACCCATTACGGCAATGCCAAAATCAAGCGTATCGACACCGAACGCTTGGAGATGGAATTAGACAAAAACAATATCATCATTGTTGCGGGATTTCAGGGCATTAACCGCTACGAGGATATTACCACCCTCGGTCGCGGCGGCTCGGATACCACGGCGGTTGCTTTGGCAGCAGCCCTTCATGCTGACCTTTGCCAGATATACACCGACGTTGACGGTGTTTACGATGCCGACCCTCGTCTTGTGCCCAATGCTAAGAAATTGGATGAGATCACTTACGACGAAATGTTGGAGTTGGCTACCCTGGGTGCACAGGTGCTTCACAACCGCAGTGTTGAACTTGCTAAAAAATATCATGTTAATATGGAAGTGTGCTCGAGCATGAATCGTGTGCCCGGCACCAAGATTAAGGAGGATTCTAAGGTGGAAAAACTGCTTATTACCGGTGTGGCAAGAGATAAAGACGTTGCCCGTATTGCTTTGACTGAAATTGAGGATGCCCCCGGCAACGCCTTTAAGGTGTTCTCGCTGCTCGCGAAGGAAAAGATCAACGTGGATATTATTTTACAGTCGATCGGCCGTGCCAATACCAAGGATATCTCCTTCACCACCACGAAGGATAACCTGGCCAAGGCTATTGAAGTGCTCAAAGCTAATCAGGATTACCTCGGCTTTAAGAACATTGAAACCAACGAGAAGATCGTTAAGGTTTCGGTTGTCGGCAGCGGTATGGCTTCCAACCCCGGTGTTGCCGCTAAGGTATTCGAGGCGCTCTACGATGCTCATATTAATATCCATATGATTTCCACCAGTGAAATCAAGATCTCGGTCCTCATCGATATTGAAGACGGTGAGAAGGCCATGAGAGCCATCCACGATCGTTTCGAACTCCAAAACTAAAAAAAATAAAAAAAGACTTGCAATTAGGTAATCGACGTGATATAATACGGTTACCTAATTGTCAGGGTCTTTTTTTTTGCGTCCAAATTTCCTGACACAGGGAGGCAAAATAATTAGGAGGTGCCGAAAATGCGGGTTAAAATTACATTAGCTTGCACGGAATGCAAACAGCGTAATTATGACACAGTAAAAAACAAAAAGAACAGTCCCGACAGGCTTGAGATGAACAAGTATTGCCGTTTCTGTCACAAACAC
>JAZOCX010000134.1:0-5735 GCA_045596725.1 Eubacteriales bacterium | reverse complement strand
TCAAGTAGTTATTGGGTCGATAAATGAGGAAAAGAATTGCATTTTGAATTTTGATGTGCTATACTATTCCTAATTACTATAATGGGGAGGATTACCATGACCGATTTGCGACGTTCACTGCGTTGGGAATTATGGATGTTGGGTCTGATATTTCTGACTTATACGGTAGCATCGTCGATCACGGTGATGGTGATGTCCTTTTTTGAGACGCCGTCGATCGGAGGCGGTGCCCCGCCGACCTCATCGGTGATCTGGCAATGGATTGATTATGTAGTCTATTTAATTAGCTACGTATTGGTTTTTGCGGTGCCTCTAATCATTTGGTTTGCCTTCAAAAACAATGAAAAAACCACCGATTATTTCTATATTAACCGTAAACCAAGCTTTTCTTTGACGGTAATGGGGTGTACAATTATCCTCGCAATCAACTATTTTTGCGTGATTTTTGAGGAATTTGGCGGTATAATCTTCGGAAAAATCGGTATTTTATCGTCATTTGTACCCGAAATTGGCGATGATTTGGTTAGTAATGTGCTGTATTTTATCATTTTGGTGGTGGCTCCTGCGGTATTGGAGGAGTTTTGCTACCGTGGCGTGATCTGCGGTCGGTTGGCTCGCTATAATCGAACGGCTGCCGTTTTGGTGTCAGCGATACTCTTTTCGCTGATGCATCAGTCGCTTGACCAGATTCCCTTTGCCTTTTTGGCGGGATTGCTTCTGGGGTACCTGTATTTGCGCACCAAGTCCATTTGGACCTGCGTGATCATTCACGCCGCAAACAACGGCTTTGCCTATGCTCAGGAATATTTGTACGCCAACAATGAGAATATCGTGCTTGAATATATGGGTATATGGGCCATCATTTTTTTTGTGGGTTGGTGTGCCGTCCTTTATATGGGGCTGACCCATGAGAGAGCGGAGAATCAGCCTCTTTCGACAAAAGAAGCGCTGAGCTTGGAGCTGACCTCGCCGGTGATTCTGATTTTTTGTGTGGTAACCATAACGGCTACCGTTTTGGCTTTGGTGATGTGATGCAAGAGAAGTTTATGAGACGAGCCATTGAGCTTGCAAAAGAAGCGGCTATCCTCGGCGAAGTCCCTGTCGGCGCCGTGGTCGTTTATAACGACGAGATTATCGGAGAGGGACAGAATCGCCGTGAGCAGTTGCAAAATTCCTTGTGCCATGCCGAGATTGAAGCCATTGACGCTGCTTGTAAAAAGATCGGCAGTTGGCGTTTGTGCGACTGCGATTTATACGTAACCTTGGAGCCTTGCCCGATGTGTGCAGGCGCCATTATCAATTCCCGTATACGAACGGTTTATTTCGGTGCTTCTGATCCGAAGGGGGGAGCGGCAGGCTCGCTTGTGAACCTCTTTGAGTTGCCTGAAATTTTTCACGTATCCTGCGTTGGCGGGGTATGTGCCGATGAGTGTTCGGGATTGCTGAGTGAATTTTTTGCCTTGTTAAGGCGTGCCCGTCAAAAATAACCGGGAGATGAATTTGTGAGACGGTACATAATTAACAAAGATCTGCATCAGTTACCTTGCGAGCAATACGATGCAGTCATTATCGGTGGCGGTTTAGCCGGCATTTATACGGCGCTGTCCCTGCCGGATACCATGAGCATTTTGGTCGTTATGAAAAAAGGCGAGCAGGAGTCGAGCTCTTGGCATGCGCAGGGCGGAGTTGCGGCGGTAACCTTATCGGGAGATTCTTATGAATCTCATATTGCCGATACCCTCGTTGCCGGCGCAGGCCAATGCGATGAAGAGGCAGTTCGAGTATTGGTAACCGAAGGCCCCAAAGAGATCGAGCGTTTGGTTGAGTGGGGTGCCCCCTTTGACTGCGATGAAAAGGGACGCTTGGAATGCGGTCGTGAAGGCGGCCACGGCGCCAACCGTATTTTGCATTGCGGTAAGGACTCCACCGGCAAAATGTTGGTGAAGAGCCTTGGCGAACGCCTAAGCGCTAAGCCGAACGTTCATATTCGTGAGCATCTGGTGATGACCGATGTGGTAACCGATGATAAAGGGGTATGCGGTGTAGTTTTGCAGGGACATGAAACGGTCTTTGTGCGCACCCCGAACGTGGTGCTTTGCACCGGCGGTATCGGCCGTATTTATAAATACACCACCAACCCCGTTACCTCAACGGGTGATGGTATTGCGGCGGCGATGCGTGCCGGAGCGGCGGTGCGGAATATGGAGTTTGTCCAGTTCCATCCCACCGGTCTTGCCATTCCTGATCTGCACGGACAAGTCTTTTTGGTGTCCGAGGCGGTACGCGGTGATGGCGGTCTGCTTTACGACGAGTACGGCGAGCGCATTATGAAGGGCAAACACGAGATGGAGGATCTGGCCCCCCGTGATATCGTGGCCCGTGCCATTCATAAGCATCTGCGTGAAACAGGTACCGAGCGTGCCTATCTCGATATTGCCCATAAGGGTGCTGACTTTGCTAAAAAACGATTTCCGCTTATTTATGAAAACTGCTTAAAGCACGGCATTGACATTACAAAAGACCGTATTCCCGTTCTGCCGACACAGCATTATTTTATGGGCGGTATCGTAACGGATCTGTATGCCAAAACCAATATAGCAGGGCTGTACAGTGTGGGCGAATGTGCTTGCACCGGCACTCACGGCGCCAACCGCTTGGCTTCCAATTCCTTGCTTGAATGCTTGGTGTTCGGTCGGCGTTGTGCTGAGGCGATTGCGGGCAGTGGCCGAGTTATGCCCCGGATACCCGCTATTGAGGTTAAAACCTATATGGAAGACCGTGAACGGGTGAGTGATTACCGTGAACGCATCCGCCACACCATGATGGATGACGGCGGTATTATCCGCAATCAAAAGGATATGCAAAGCGGTATCAGGAAGCTTGACCATATCATTTGTGAATTAGAGCAAAGAGAACTGAAAAAACTGTCGCATATAGAGGCGTACAACATGGCGGTCGTTGGTGATGCCGTGTTGAAAGGCGCCTTTGCCCGCAAGGAAAGTGTGGGCGCACATTACAGGGAGGATTAAAAAATGCTTACTTCCGTTTATGATGATATTTTGAAATTAGCGCTTCGTGAGGATATCGGCACGGGTGATATTACTACCGAGTCCATCATTGATGCAGACGCTACCATTACCGGCGATTTTATCGCTCGGGCAGACGGCGTTGTCTGTGGTACCTTTGTAGCGGCCCGTTGCTTTGAGCTGGTTGATCCTACCGTTGTATTCACCACCTTAAAAAAGGAAGGCGAGGCGGTGAAAGCAGGGGAGAAGATCGCCACTGTTTCGGGTAATGCCCGCAGTATTTTAACGGCCGAGCGTACGGCACTGAATATGATGCAGCGTATGTGTGCAATCGCTACTGCTTCTGCCTATTACCGTGATCTCGTGAAGGATTACAAGGCAACAGTGGTAGACACCCGTAAGACGACCCCCGGACTTCGTGCCCTTGAAAAGTATGCCGTTAAGGTCGGCGGTTGCGGAAACCACCGTTTTTGTCTCTCGGACGGCGTGTTGATCAAGGATAACCATATCAAGGTGGCAGGCGGTGTATCCAAGGCAATCGCCGAGGCCCGTAAGAACGTTCCTTTCGTCTTGAAGATTGAAATTGAGTGTGATACCTTAGAGCAGGTGAGTGAAGCGGTTGAGGCCGGTGCCGATATTATTATGCTGGATAATATGCCTGCGGATAAGATGACCGAGGCTGTGAAGCTGATTAACGGTCGTGCTCTTGTTGAGGCGAGCGGGAATATGTATAAGCGTGATATTCGTGAAGTTGCCGCCTGCGGTGTGGATATTATTTCGGTGGGTGGATTAACTCACTCGGTTGCTTCGATGGACATTTCGTTGGAATTTCGTGAATAAAAAAAGGCTCAGCCAAACGAACAGAGTTACTAAGGACAGTTATCTGTAAAACGATTGGAATTTGCCGTACAAATTCCCTGCTTGCTATGCTATAAGACAAAAACTACCCGAAGAAGAGAAGACATAAACTCTTTTTCGGGTAGTGATTTTTTATAGTGATATTCTGTGCTATACGCACAGAGTGATATTTCCCTTTCGGGAAGTGATATTGAAGCCTTACGGTTTCAGTGATATTTTATTCGCAAAAAACTGCCGAAGGCAATAACACTTGTCGTAAGACAAATATCACTGCGAAGCAATATAACTCGCCGAAAGGCGAATAAAACTGCCCAAGTGTCCTTACTAACACTTGGGCAATCGGCTGAGCCTTTTTTATTTCATCATTTAAGCGTTGGCGTTGTTGACCTTAATAGCCATCTGAGCCTTTTTACGGGAAGCGGTGTTCTTTTTGAGAACGCCCTTAGCCGTCGCCTGATCGACCGTCTTAACAGCGGCACGGAAGTTGGTATCAATCGCTTCCTTGTTGCCCTCAACGATAGCGGCGTCGAGTTTCTTGATAGCGGTCTTCATGTTGGTTTTAATCATCTTATTACGAAGAGTTCTGATCTCAGTGGTCTTTACCCTCTTCTTAGCAGATTTGATGTTAGGCAAAACGTAGCACCTCTCTTAATTTTTTCGTCTTATCATAATAATTCCACAAATCCAAGAGTTTGCAACGAAGAGGAATAAGAGATTCCAAATCGGACATATTATCTGAGAGGTGAATAATATGACCGACCTTCGTACCGACCTTGTTTGTGAACTTATTGATGCACAACAAGAATTATACTCCCCAAAAGAACCGATGTCAAGTCAAAGTGAAGTTTTTGGCATAAAAATTCGCAGAATTTCCCTAAATGATGCGCAGGCCAAGGAAATAGGACGCCGTGCAGGGCGGTATCACACGCTGGAATGTGAGGGTTTGGAGAACGCCGACGGACAAACTCTCTTAAATATGATTCGTGCCATAGCGGGTGAACTTGACGGATTGATACAAGATTCTTCTCGCTTAATGGTGGCGGGTTTGGGTAACGGTTCGGTAACGCCCGATGCTTTGGGACCCCGTGCGGTGGGGAACGTAATCGTTTCTCGGCATATTAAGCAAAGTATGCCCGATGTCTATCAGGATATGAAACTGGGCGAGGTAGCGGCGATTGCTCCGGGGGTGTTGGGGCAAACGGGGGTAGAGAGTGCCGATATTATCCGTGCCGTTGCAGAGATCGTGAAGCCTACTGCATTGGTGGTGATCGATTCCTTGGCAGCGCTGAATCGTAAACGCCTGTGCGCCACGGTACAGCTTAGTGATGCGGGTATTACACCGGGCAGCGGAATCGGCAATCATCGTTTTGAATTATCAAAGGAAACGATGGGTCTGCCCGTTATCGCCGTTGGTATACCGATGGTGATTACGGCGGCTGCCTTGTCGGGCGAGAACGATGATAATTTGATCGTTACCCCTAAGAGCATTGACCTGCTGATCGGCCGTGCCGCCCGCTTAATCGGTTACGCCATCAATCATCACGCTCATCACGGAATGACGGTCGAGGATATGGATAGTTTGTTATCATAAGGCTTGTCTTTGCATACAATATCTTGGTGAGGTGAGTGTATGCAAAAGAGATGGAAAGAGGCAATATCGGCGTTGATTTGTCTATGTTCGCTTGTGATGACGGCGGTGCTGATGAACAGTCCGCTCGGCAGTCGGCTCTTGCTGAGTCGTGGACTTGCCGGTGCGGGAAACGGAGGCAGTGTGCACGTGGATGCGCTGGTTTCGCTGATGATGCCCAATTTTGTGAGCGGAAGCGGGCACACACCGATTTTTACCGTTAA
>JAZOCX010000133.1:0-6883 GCA_045596725.1 Eubacteriales bacterium | reverse complement strand
TAGAGAATATCGGGGAACTGAACACGCCGCTTGTTCGCTATATGCAAAGCGAGGAAGAGCCGAGCTTATTCGGATTTTTAGAGCGCACCTCCCTGCTGAGCGACGTGGACGATTACGAGCAAAGCGAGGACTGTGTTGCCTTAATGACCCTGCACACGGCAAAGGGGCTGGAATTTGACCACGTCTTTATCCCCGGCGTGGAAGAGGGCATCTTCCCCTCCTCGATGTCGCTGAGTGAAGAGGGCGGCGTTGAAGAGGAGCGTCGCTTATGCTACGTGGGGATCACCCGTGCCAAAAAGACGCTGACCCTGCTCTATACCCGTATGCGTATGCTCTACGGCACCACTCTTTATCCGCAAATCTCCCGCTTTATCGACGAGATTCCCGCCAATCTCTGCAACAAAAAAGGCGCACCCGACCGGCCTCAGACCAAGGAGCGCATCGACCCGCAGAATACACCATCGCTCAGCCTGCGTCAGATCGGCATTGCTAAGCCGAGCCAGAAGACGGCGCCGAAGGTGTCCTTTGTCATCGGCGAGCGGGTAAAACACCGTGTGTTTGGCGAGGGCGTGGTGGTATCGGTTACGCCGATGAGCAACGACTGTATGCTGGAAATTGATTTTGAGAGCAAGGGGCGTAAAAAAATTATGGCAATTTACGCAAACTTGCAAAAATTATAAAAAAAGACTTGCGTTATGCAAGATAATGCCTTATAATGATAGGGTATTATCTGCCGGTGTGATGGAATTGGTAGACGTGACGGACTCAAAATCCGTTGGTGGTGACATCGTGTGGGTTCGACTCCCACCACCGGCACCAGAAACGGCACTTGCTTTTGGCAAGTGCCGTTTTTGCCAATGAAAGGGTGATTTTCGTGAATAAAATTTATATCCCCGACGGCTACACGCCAAAGCTTGACGTGTATGACACCCAGCGTGCCATCTCCTACATCAAGCAGACCTTTCAGGAAGAGTTTTCCAAGGCGCTGAATCTCAAACGTGTTTCTGCGCCCTTATTCGTTACCGAGGACTCGGGCCTTAACGATAACCTCAACGGTTACGAGCGTCCCGTTTCCTTTGACGTGCCTGCCGTGGGTACCGAGGCGCAGGTAGTGCACTCCCTTGCCAAGTGGAAGCGTTTAGCCTTAAAGCGCTACCGTTTCAGCGTGGGCAACGGGCTGTATACCGATATGAACGCCATTCGCCGTGATGAGGAACTGGATAACATTCACTCCATTTACGTTGACCAGTGGGACTGGGAAAAGGTCATCACCGCAGACAACCGCAACCTCGATTACCTTAAACTCATCGTGCGTGCCATTGTCGGCGCCATTTGCGATACCAATGACCGTCTGCACGTGCGCTATCCGCAGTTGCAGGTGGAACTAAACCGCAACGTTTCCTTTATCACCACGCAGGAACTGGAAGATCTTTACCCCGATCTGACCGGCTCGGAGCGTGAAAACGCCTATGCCAAGGAGCATCGCACCGTCTGCATTATGCAGATCGGCGGAGCGCTTGCCTCGGGCAAACCGCACGACGGACGCGCGCCCGACTACGATGATTGGTCGCTTAACTGCGATATCTTCTTCTGGAACGACGTTTTAGGGCGTGCCCTTGAAATTTCCTCGATGGGTATTCGTGTGGATGCCGAGGCGCTCGACAAACAGTTGACGATTGCCGACTGCGATGAGCGCAGAACACTGCCCTTCCATAAAATGCTCCTCAATAACGAACTACCCCTTACCATCGGCGGCGGTATCGGTCAATCACGGCTGAGTATGCTGATGATGGGCTGTGCGCATATCGGCGAGGTGCAATCGAGCATCTGGGATGCCGAGACCTACGCCGCCTGCGAAAAGGCGGGAATCCCTCTCTTATAAAAAACAGAGCCTTGGCTTTGGCGTGATACTCCAAGCGGAGTATCTCGCCGGTTCTATTCGCCTGCGGCGAGTGATATTGCTTCGCACTGATATTCGGCTTGCGCCGAGTGATATTCGCTACGCGAGTTATCGGCGAATAGAATATCACTAAGTCCAGAGGACTTAATATCACTTTCGCAAAGCGAAAATATCACGCTGACGATAGTCAGCATATCACTTAACAGAGAAAAAAGAAAGAGAAGACTCGTTAATATACGAATCTTCTCTTTTCTGTCTCTGAGGGTTTGGGCTACTGCTGGGGTGCATTTGTACATACAAATGCGATGCTGGTTCTCAACGGAAGTTGAAGGATTTTCAAATTCTCCGTTAAGAACAGCACTCATTAAGCCAAGGCTCTTTTTATAGTTCGTAGGGGCCCGATAATTTGGTTAAGAGATAGCGATAGATATCGGTGGCGTTATCCTTAAAATTCTCGCCCGTTGAAAAAGCGAATTCCTGCGAGGGCAAGACGATTTCGAGCTTAAACAACAAGTCCTCACCATCGGTAAGAGAACATTCGGAAACATACTTCCCGTCCCGCTCAAAGGTGCGTACCGAGGTACCGCTGCGACGATCGATCTTGCTCAGCAGTTCCATCGCGCCTTTCAACGCTCGTTCTCTTGCCCAAAGGGGTAACCGAGGTGTTAACTCCTTCACCGCTTCATAGCCAATACGGGTGGGGAGCATCACGCCCTCTTCCACATCCACCGCAATATGGCCGGTGCCGACCAATTCGTCAATGGCTTCCTTTAAGGTGAAATATTCCACAATCTCGGAATTTAAAAACAGATCGACCATAGCACGTGTAGGCACGGCTCGATCCAGCCGACTGATGGTATACAATATCAGGATCTTGACATCTTCTTTTTCGTGAAGCTTTCCGCCTTCCATGCGATCACCTTCCTTGCGCTTGCTATTATATCACACCCACCGTAACAAATACAAGGCTTTCCCAATAAAATGTATCGAGATCAATTTTCTTGGGAGTGAAATCTATGGCTATTGTTGCCGAAAGTTTTTTAGGCGTAAATTGCGAAACCGGGTTTGTTTCTCTGTATGAGGAGTTTGTGAATAAGCGTACAAAGGCATACGTGATCAAGGGCGGTCCCGGCACCGGAAAGAGTACGCTGATGCGTCAGATCGCCAAACGTGCCTGTGAAAAGGGGTATGACGTGGAACTGCTCCACTGCTCGTCCGACGCCGATTCGCTCGATGCGGTGCATATCAAACAGACCGATACCTGCATTCTCGACGGCACACCCCCGCACGTGATCGAACCGCCGTTACCGGGGGCGGTGGGGCAACTGATCGACCTGTATCAATTTTGGGATACCGAGCGTCTGCAAAAAAAGACGAATGATATTAAGGCATCAAACCGCCGTATCTCGGCGTTATATTCTCGTATGTATTTATACTTAGGCGCCGCCGGTCGCTTACAGCGGGATCTGACCGCTATCGGCGCATCCCTCTTAAACCGTGCTAAATTACGGGGTTATACCGAACGTCTTTGCGCTCGCTACATCCGCCCTCTCGCCGGCAAGCCGAGTGAAGAAAAACGGTTTTTCTGCGCCTTTGGCCCCGATGCGCCCGTTTTCTATCCGCCTGCCTTTGGACTGGAAAAAGAACTGGTGATCGAGGATGAGTACGGGATTATGTCGAGGATGCTGGACGTGGTGCGATTGCGTGCCGTTACCTGCAATCATCCCATCATTTGCGGGTATTCGCCCTTGAACCCCGACGCCCTCACCCACCTCATTTTGCCCAAGGCGGGGCTGTCCCTCTCCCTTTCCAATTCCCTGCATCCCATCACGCCAAAACCCTATTGCCGTATCGGTTCTTCACGGTTTTTAGAGGCAGAAACCGAGCATAAGAACAAAATTCAGTTCTTAAAACGGAGCCGTAATGAGATCCTCAAAGAGGCCTGCTCCTTGCTTGGCGAGTGCCATCGGGAGCACGACGTATTAGAGAGTTATTACAAGGACGCCGTGGATTTTCAGGCGTTATCGGTATATACCGATGCCTTATGCGAAAAAATCATCTAAATACCAAAGGAAAAGGCGGGAGTGATCTCGCCTTTTTTCACGCTTTTCGGCAATTTCTTCTCCCCCAAAAGCGCCGCAGGGTGAATGGCGGAGTTGCCATAACGATCGCGAATACGGTCGCAGGTGTCCTCCACCGTCGAACGGCGCAAAGCCTCTTTGGCGGGGTGGAAAAGATCGTATTGGGCGGGGGTTGCCTCGCCCACCAAATCAATGGCACGAACGGTCAGCGCACGAATCGGGCGACCCTTATACTTTTTACATAACAAAGAAAAGGCGGTACGTGCCAGCATCAAGGAATCCTGCGTTGCCGAGGCTAACGGACACTGCACCGAGCAGGTGGATAAATCGGTTTCTTTGATATCCACCGCCACTCCGCCCGCCATCAGTTTTTCTTCGCGCAGGGTACGGGCGACCCACTGCGACAGCGTCAACAACACCAGATAACACTCCTGCTTATCCTGCAAATCGGCCTTGCAGGTGATCCCCCGTCCCACACTTTTCATCGGCACGGCAAGGTCTTTATGCCGTACTGCTGAGCGTTCCAGTCCATTGGCATAGCGCCAAAGCTGTCCGCCGACCACGCCCAGCATTGAGAGTAATATTTTTTCGGGGGTGCAGGCAAGTTTACCAATGGTGGTAATGCCCACCGTGGCTAATTTTTTAGCGGTACTGCGCCCCACGCCCAGCATCTCACCTACGCCGAGCGGCCAGATCTTCTCCTTCATCGATTCGGGCGGTAAGAGGGTAACGGCGTCGGGCTTTTTCATATCACTGCCGAGCTTGGCGAAAATTTTATTATAGGATACGCCGATCGAAAGAGTCAGTCCCAGTTCCTTTTTTACTTCATTGCGAATACGCTCGGCGATCGCTTCCCCGCTTCCGAACAGACGCTCGGCATCGGTTACGTCCAACCAACATTCGTCCATACCAAAAGGCTCCACGTAATCGGTATAGCGCTCGTAAATGGCACGTACCTGACGGGAATAATAGACATAGGCGGGAAAATCGGTGGGCACCAGCACCAAATGAGGGCACTTTTCTTTTGCCTTCACCGTTGGCTCACCCGTTTGAATGCCGTAGCCTTTCGCCAACATATTTTTCGCCAACACGATCCCGTGCCGATCCTCCTGCGCTCCGCACACCGCCAAGGGTACGTCTTTATAAGCCGGATTCTTTACACATTCGACCGAGGCATAAAAATTATTCAAATCACAATGCAAAATGACCCGTTTTATACAAATTCCCCCTTGACAAATACGTCCAAACGGTGTACGATATAGATGACCGTTTAGTCATATTATAACTACGAGTAAAAAACTTGTCAAGTGGAAAATAAAGGAGTGTTCAATATGCGTTGCGGAGAAAAAATTAAGCAATTACGGGAAAGTTCCAATATGAGTCAGGGCAATCTTGCCGACGTGCTGGGCGTATCGCTTCGTACCGTTCAGCGGTATGAAAAATGCGAGCGTATCCCGACGGCTGACGTTTTAGTGAGAATTGCCACTATTTTCGGAGAAACGAGTGAATCGATGCTCAGCGATGAGGATCTGTTCATCAATGCCGCAGCAAAACTCGGAGCACAGGCGGCGTTGCAGGCGCGGGAACTGGTCAATGCGGTGGGCGGTTTGTTTGCCGGCGGTGATTTAAGCGAAGAAGATAAGGATGCGGTGATGCAGGCGATTATGGACGCTTATTGGGACGCCAAGGCCCGCAACACCAAAAAGCAGGGATAACGATGTCGCACTATATACACGACCTTGCCGAGCAACTTATCACAACGCACGGCACGAGAGATCCCTTTGCCCTTGCCAAGTGCCTTGGGGTCCACCTAAAATGGGTGGATAATTTCGTAAATCTCAAAGGCATGTATCAGGTGATTCTCGGCGAGCGATATATTTTCTTAAACAGTAAACTGGACGAGATGACGCAAAGAATCGTTTGCGCTCACGAGCTGGGGCACGACCAGCTTCACCGCCCCTTGGCGGAGAACAGCATCATTCAGGAATCGGTGCTTTACGATATGAACTCCCGCCCCGAATACGAGGCTAATCTTTTTGCCTCGGCGCTGCTGTTGGCTGACGAGGATATGATTGAGTGTGCCGAAAACGGCTGTGATGCCACCCAAACGGCCATGCAACTACAAACGGACGTCAATCTCGTTCTCATTAAAATTGCACAAATGAAGGAGCGGGGCTTTGCCCTTAATACTCCCGAACGCTCCGACACCTCGTTTCTCAAACATTAAAAAAGCAGAGCGTTACGCTCTGCTTTTTATAACTGTATTTTTTTATAAACGAAAGGGCAAATACCCATCGGTAAAAAGACGACCATTAGATACCGAAAACTTTCAAAAGCAAAGGAAGAAAGACCAAACAACTTTAAGCCTTCCTTACAGGCAAACGCCACCGCCACGGCGATCACGACACGCAAGATGCGTTTCCATAGCGAACCTTGACAATCAAACCGTACAAATTTCTCTTCAAAGAGTGTGGAAAGCCACAGTCCGAGCAGTAGCCCGTACACCTTATACAGATCCACCCAAAGAGGATCGGCCTTGAAAGAAAAGAAAATAACGAAAGGTGCAAAGCAGGCAACGGCAACGGCTTGCAGGCGTTTTTCATCTTCGACCCTATCGTACACCACGCTCAGCAGAATCGACAAGCCGAAGCCGAGGATCCACGCAGTGATCACGTCGGTGGGAAAATGAGCGCCAAGATACAAGCGAGAAAGCCCGACCAACAACGCTGCAACCACAGAAGACGCCAAGAGCCAACCCTTGCGCACCTTCCAATACAGCGCAAAAATCCAGGTAGAAACATTTTGGGTGTGTCCGCTGGGGAAAGAATAGCCGGTAGCCGTTTCGGGGCGCAGACAGGAAACCTCACCGCCGGCAAAAGGACGGGGACGGCACACCAAGCAT
>JAZOCX010000132.1:0-2195 GCA_045596725.1 Eubacteriales bacterium | reverse complement strand
CTTTTTTCTCATTCGCATAGCAAAACCTCCCGAATCGTCTTGTAACATTATACTGACAATTCGGGAGGTTGTCAAACTAAACCGTTAACGCGCCATCCTCGGTTTCAATCAAAATCTGAATCATTTCTTCGACGCCTGTTTTGGCATTGATATAAACAAGGACCTGCTTTCCGTCAGCCGTTTTGGTAATCAATTCGTGGCACAAAACCTCGTTTTTGCCATCGGTGGGAATAATGGCAAGATTTTGACCAACCACCGTTAGATCACCTTTAATACTATCCCTTGCCTCTTGCGCACTTACTACTGTTTCAATATCTCGGTTGGTGCGGTGCGCCATCAGATATCCCTGCGCTTCATAACCGCAAACATCTCCCGTTTTCAGACAAACGGTAACTTTAATAAGATCAGGGTATGCAATAACGCCGTCCTGCGTATAGGCAAAGTTGACGGTGATCTCGCCGTCCTTCTTCATATAGTAGCTCTGCTTCATATTCTCAATACCCATAGAAGCAAAGAATTTTTGCGCTGCCGCCACGGCATCTTCTACACTCATCACGGCTTCTTCACGCAGTTGGCTATCATTCATTTGCAACAAATAGCCACCCTTTTTGGTAACCGTTGCCGACTTGGTGCCAACCTCAAAAGACCACGCTTCCAACTTTCCTGCCACTTCTCCGGTTTGAATAATCTCATCGGTAGACACATTCAGCCATTGCCCTAAGCGCTTAACAGCCTCTTCCAATGAAATCTCCTTGGCTGATGACAACAAGACCGACTGCATTTTCTCGATATGATCGGAAAAGGGGCCGTCGTAAATGAGTTCGGGGTATTCACTCACCTGCTCCTTTACGCTTGCCCAGTCGACACCGGGGATGTCCCCGCTATATTCCCCCAAATCCACATCATCATAAATACGGATCTCTCCGTTATCCACCGCAACACGAAGATTGCCGATATGGTTCGCAAGCTGTGCCGCCACCACCGCTAATGACTTCATATTATCGCTCTCGTCTTGTCCTACCGTCTCACCGCGAGTCATACGGGTGGATACATAATAGGCGTAATCCCCTGCCTTGGACAGAAATTCTGCCACCTCATACAGTCCGCTTTCTTCCTCGGGCAACCCTTCCAACGCCGCCTTGGCTGCACCCGTTTCACGCCAAATTTGATTGGCCATCTTAACGATCTGATAATTACTCGAAGCGTACTGCCCCTTTTCAAAAGCCGTTTCGATGTTGTACAGATGCTCGGACAAATCGGCAAAGTTACGGGCGTATTCATTTTGCACACTCACCTGATACCGACGAGCCTGCATGGTTTTAGCAACGCCGTATCCGCCAAGTGCAATCACCGCCACCACCAAAAATGAAACGATACGTACAAGCGTTCTTCTTTTTATTCTCATGGAAAACACCTTCCTTCGCGTACAGTATTTCCCATTTTTGAAAAAATATACAACATTGACCGCTTCCCCAAACGGTGATATAATGTCCTATAAAAAGCGGAGGACAAATAGATGACCTTCAAAGAGCAAGACAAGAAAAAAGCCATCACATTTAGCTATGATGACGGCGTAACACAAGACATTCGACTCATTGAATTACTCAATAAATACAACCTCAGATGCACCTTTAATCTTAATTCTGAGCTTCTTGGAACTAACGCCATTTTAGAAAGAAACGGCCGACGCATTTCTCATTATAAAATACACCCACAAGACGTCGCCTCGGTTTATGCGGGGCACGAGGTCGCCGTTCATACCCTCACCCACCCCAATCTCACCACCCTTGAAAAGGATGAAATTATCCACCAGGTCGAACAGGACCGCCGAAATCTGAGCAAGCTTGTAGGTTACGACGTAGTGGGTATGGCCTATCCTTGCGGCGGGGTAAATCACGATGATCGGGTGGCTGAGATCATTCGGGAAAATACAAACATCCGTTATTGTCGCACCATCACAACCACCGAGAATTTTGACATTCAGAACGATCTCTATCAATTAAACCCCACTACCTTTCACTTAATTGACCACGACCACTTAATGAAAATGGGCGAGGATTTTATCAACCTAACAACCGACACTCCGCAAATTTTCTATATCTGGGGACATTCATACGAAATGGACGCCGCCCCCGATTACTGGTTACAACTCGAAGAATTTTTTAGTCTTATCAGTAACCGTCCCGATATTTTTT
>JAZOCX010000131.1:0-9297 GCA_045596725.1 Eubacteriales bacterium | reverse complement strand
ATAGCGTTTCGGAACGAAAAGTTCGTTGTTCTACTTCGGGATAGATGCCGTTGTTTTCCTTTGGCACATAGTATGGAATAAAGGTTGTGTCCTTGGCATAATAGAATCCTGTGAGTCTACTTCCGCCGAGAATATTTGCGTGTGGTTGCCTACGAAGTGCGAAAGATGGTAGGAAGATATTACTCAGCATTTCTGCCGGTGGGCTGTCGCAAAAGACATCAGCACCATAACGCCAAAAGAAGCTTGTAATTTCTGCGGTGTGCAATCTGCGCATCAGCACTTCACCGCTACTACGATAAGACTTATCCTGAGAATATCCAATTTCTGCTCGGTGCAGTAAGTCGTAACCATTAGGGGTACAACGATATCCCACGCCATTTCTGCTTGGCCTTATAAGCTTAAAAAAGAGTAAGACGTCAAGAATTTCTGCAGGGATATTTCTGCTCACGGAAAGCGGCATATTTTTGCACCAGGCACATAAAGCCAATACCTCGATTTCTGCTTGGTCGAACTTCAAAACTGCACCCCCCAACGTAAGCCTGTCAGTTTCTGCATTTTAATAACCTTGAGAAAACAGCCTAAAACGCTTGTTTTGTTGCGGAAATACTATATGTCAGTTTTTGCATAAAAGCCAAAGCAAACACACTTGACCTATTTTTGTTGTAAACTGACATATAGTAAGCCGTTTCTCAAAGCATATCCGCAGACATCTGATAGAGAAAATCTCCTGCTTCATCAAAGGGTGTAACGTAGATATGGCAACAGGTATCTTCATCTATCACGGTGAAGAGTCCCAGAGCCAATTCAAACTGATTATCGTCCCTGAACAATCTGCCTTTTAAGGCGTTTATCGCCCCTCTAAAGCCTTTGTTATCATTGTCAAAGGTTCCGGAGCAGTCAACGGGACAATGCTCTACAATCGCCATGTATGCCTTCTCATAGCAAGGGATAACA
Source organism: Eubacteriales bacterium (assembly GCA_045596725.1). GTDB lineage: Bacteria > Bacillota > Clostridia > Oscillospirales > UMGS1783 > CAKSHC01. The sequence continues at coordinate 8,343 of JAZOCX010000131.1, read as the reverse complement.
CCGCCGTTTTGACGGTAGTTATCAAGCAGTTTTGTTATTGTGTCAAAAACATACTGTGTGCCGCCGATCATTTTGCAGTGTGGGAGCAAGGCATTTAAGCGTATATCCAGCCAACCATTGTCAAGCTGTGTTACTTCGCCAAAAATTTCCTTATGATTATAACTGCGAATGGGCGACGGCGGAATGGTCGGTCTTACTTTCTCACAAAGGTTACGCATATCAATACAGCACAGTTCTACTTGATGCATAGCAGCATCCAAAAGCGTGTTCTGTTTTTCGCTGGAACGGTATCCTTTTGAGAGTTCAGTGAGATATTTATTAGCTGCATCAAGGTGATGCTGCATAGTGGTAATGACGTTGTTTGTGTAATCGGTATCCATTATGTGTCCTCCTTGATTTCTCGTTTTTCAAGGTCGGCTCGATTGGTGGTAATAAGGTCGTATTGCGTCTGTGAAGAACGAATTTCAACAGCGATTCTGTTCTTACCCGCACAGAGAAGTCCCTGACCTCTACCGCAGCGTAAAATCTGCATAACCTCTTCATCCGATAAACCAACCTTTTCTTTAAGTTTCAGTGCTTCCGGTTCTTCCATCTGCAGAAGAAGTTTTAGACGGCTGTTATTGAGAACAGCGTCACCGAATTTACCGTTATTGAGAGCAAAATAGTCGATAGTATTCTGTGTGCAGGAAACGAAGATACCACCGTAACCACGAATGGTTTTTACGAGCTTTATAACAAACTCAGATGCCTGTTCGTTTCCTTCTTTACCGGCTATGATCCATAGCTCATCACCGAACACTGCTTTTTTACGAGTACGGGATTTACTCATTTCATCACGAATAAATACGGTTGCCAGGAATGTTGTAGCCGATAGATCTTCCTCACGTGCAGAGGAGGTATCCATAATGATGAACGAAGAACGAAGGTCAACGTTTGTCTTACCGCCCATACCACTTTCAACCAAATCTTTTACGATAATGGCAATATTCTTTAGTTCGGGTATTGCGTTCACTATCGGATACAAATCTGCAAGTGTAGGCATCTCCTTAAACGAGCCATCCGGATTCAAAAGACTGCTGTTATCCTTTGTAATGCCGAACTTGTTATAGCACTCAATAATAGCGGAATTGAGCATATATCTTTCTTCGGGCGTCATATCGGGATAGCGTAATTGGAAATAGGTTTTTATATCCTGCACCACATCGAGCATTACCGAGTCCTTGCGGCTTTCGTGTCCTGCCAAGTTATCATCAATATCCATCGTTGTGCGGCGGATATCCATAATGTTTATACAGTCGGTAGAGCCACGAGCCAGTTTTATGTATTGACCGCCCAGAGCTTCACAAGGTCCTCTGTATTCAAAACCCTTTTCGGGAGCAATAACGAATACCTGAACACCGTTCATTCTCATTCGCATAGCCATCAAGAGAATGGTATATGTCTTACCGGCGCCGGTCATACCGAAGATCGCCATATTACCGTTGGAATAAATATCCGAATTGAAGTTATCCAAAATAACCGTAGAGTTGTTATGCAGGTTTATTCCAAGCAAAATGCCTTTTTCATCGCAAAGTTCAAAGGATGAAAACGGGAAAGCACCTGCTGCACCCTGGGTTAAAATGTTTCTTCTGGTTTTCTTTTCGATATCCGCATCCAACTTACATAGCGGCAACATTGACTTAAAGCATTGTTCATGGCAGTAGTCCGCACGGCGCACTGTCATATTCATAGCAGCACAGCGATTTTGCACCTGCTTAATACGTTGCTCTAAGGTTTCCTCATCATAGGCGGTAATCTCTATGAGCGTATGCATATAAAAGAACTCTTCACCTTCACGGTTTAACTGCTCTTTGATATACAGCCCCGAGGATATGGCATCGTCCATCTCCTCAAAGTCGGCACGGGTATCTTCCACATCACGCATACGGCTTCTATTTAGCATTGTGGTTTTAGCCACCTTTTGAAGCACCTGTTCTTTACGCTTTTTATCAAGGTAAAAACTGATAGAAATACCGTCTCCAAGTTCTACTAAAGGAGATAGCCAAGATAGTCCTGCCTGCGTGGGATAACCGTATCCCGACACGTACAAATAGGCATAATACATTCCGTCAATGATGATATATTCCTTATGCGTTAGATCACTTTCCGTTGGAGCCAAAACATCCTGCACGGAAAGCACGCCCAACTTGTCCTCTTCGGAAAGTTCCTCCGTGGGAATATCAACTGCACGGTGAACAGTACCGACTTCGGCAAACAATGCCTTATGATCGACCTCGTATGCGCTTGTGCGTCGGAATGCTGAAAACAACGTGCGGAAAAGAAAATCGTCATAAGACTCATGACGAAGCACCTCAAGACCGCAATAATCAAGATATTGCAGTGCAGTTTCGGCTGCCTCTGAGAGCTGCTTTGCAATTTCATCAAACTCCGTAGCAGTGCCTTCGTGCTGAAAAACGATATAAAATTTTCTCGTTACTGCTTCGTTGGCAGCAAGGTAGTTTGCGAGCTGAGCATCCTCCAAAATCATCTCCTTGCACATCTCGTTTTTCTCGATCTGATAGCACTTTTCCATCTGTTCACAGTAAGCGTCAATATCAGCACGACCCGTCTGCACAAGGAACTGTAAGGAAACGGGAGCAATACGCAAATAACTTGCCATATAGTAAATAATGTTCATCTGCTCCATCGAAGATTTAAGATAAAAATTCGTGGGCAAAACCTCGATAATTTTTAGATACCTACCGTCCTCAGTTATGATTACACCGTTTCGGATATCTACTACAGGCACAAGGCTCTGCGTACCATTCGGGAATCGGCTGCCGGGGATGGTAGTTTCTTTATTCGAACCGAATATGAGGGATTTTATATCCGGCAGCTTACGCTTTTTTACACTTTTGTCTTTACCCATTGTGTCCCCCTATAAGTTAAAATTCGTTTGTTTTTCTTAAAACGGTTATGAATACGCAAGAAGGTAAACAGTGAGTAATCCTGTACGCCGATCATCGCAAACCCGCCAATGGGAATTACAATGACACAAACTGCGATAATCGTGCCTGTTATTCCGAACGGAGATAGCAGTATTGTGAGCAGTACCAATGGAATACAAAGGATTACACACTCTATTACATTGCGTATTTCAAACATACCGAAAAGTTTACCTGCATCGGTATAGTTGGTTGGAATAAAAATTGATGGTTCCATAGAAAACTCCTTTCGTCACGGTAAATACGGTGATGGATCAACGCTTTCTCCGTTGATTCTTACCTCAAAATGACAGTGCGGACCTGTACTTTTACCCGTAGAGCCGACTTTGGCAATTACATCACCCTTTGTCACTTCATCGCCAACGAGAACTAAAAGTTCACTGCAATGGGCATACAGCGTTTCAACACCTTCGCCGTGATCGAGCTTTACGTAATAGCCATATCCAGTCGTACCGTAAACAACCTCGGTAACGGTGCCGTCCTTCGTAGCACAAATTTCAGTACCCATCGGCATACCTATATCTATGCCGTTATGATAACCGGGCTCCGGGCTTGTTCGGTATCCGTATTCAGAGGTTATATTGTTTCTCCAACTCGAATCCGAGAATAGCGAACCTAAAACGCCGACCGATGAATTGTTTTCCATCTCCAGCGTTTTATGGATAAGCCGTGCCCAGTTTTCATCAGCATCGTCATAACCGCATAATGCCATTATTTCGGTAGGTGTAAGATAGTAAATATCCAATACCATATTGGTTACTTCATCATCGGAAGTGCTTTCGGAATCGGTAGTTTCACTTTCTGTATTTTCATCCGCAAGTCTTGTGGTATATGACACACACTTTTTGGAAAACGATTGGACATCAGCCTCCGTCGCCGCATCGAGATTGTTTTCAAGGGTAACTGCGTGCAACGCTATAAACCAGTTTTTCTGTATTTTAGTACCCGTAAAAACTACCTCGTATTCAACCGTATCGGTATCTTCGGTTTCAGTGGTCGTCCCATCGGTTTCTGTATCTTGACCTTCACCATCTATTACCGTGCTTTTAATTTCTTCCACCCAATTATCTATGTACGACTCATAGCTATCGTAGTATCCTGATACTGTTTCAGCCTGTACCGTCATTGCGGATATTTCTGCATTTGTTGACGATTGATATCCGAACAACATCATAGGCAAACAGCAGAATATGATAATGGGTAAAAGCAATAAAACAAGAGCAATAACTAAAATCTGCGGCCAATAATGTTTAAGGGCTTGCAAGGCGGCTGCAGCCCAGCCACCCTGCATAAACGCCTTAATAATGTCATAAAGTGCTTTCGCAAGATGAGCCGCACTTCCGACAATTTCAAGACCGCTTTTTTTAGCCATTGTTTTCACCGTCCTTCGGGGTTGCGGTTTCTGCAATATCCTGTAAAACCTCTTTTGCCGTATCGGTAGCTTCAATGTTATCGGGCTTTGCAGATACCTTTGTGCCTGCGGGAGTCGTTCTTATGCCGTGACCATTTGGCATTGCCGTCTTTGGTTTGCCGATAGGACTTGCATTTTGACGGATAGTTCCCGTAGGTTTAGCACCGCCAAAGCGTGTTTTCTTAGCGTTATCGGTAGCTTGTTTTGCAGCATTATGATGAACTTGTTTAGCACCGCCCTTGGGGTTCTGTTTAGCGGCAGCATTCGCACCGCCCTTAACAGCTGCTGTCGTGGTTTTTGCAGATGTATTATTGGGTGTAACGCCTGCGTTTCCACCTTTACCAGAAGCAGAACCTTGTTGCGAAGTTGCGGGTTTTCCTTGTGTCGTTCCCGTAGTGTTTCCGCCTTTGGTCTGTTGACCTGCAGGCTGATTTCCAAAACGGTTAGTGTTGACTTGAGATTGTCCCGAACTGTTAAACTGTGTTCTGCCGGAGTTGGCATTAGCACTGTTAGTAGCGCCACCATAGCTGTTTGCACCGAATCGAACAGTAGATGCAGATTGAGTATTAGCAGTTGTTCTGCTGCCGCCCATATTACTGCTCTGGTTATTTCTTTGAGTATTTGCACTGCTCTCGGTTGTTGCACCGTAAGCCGCACCTGCAGCCATATTATTTCCGCCAACATTTGTGCCGCCTACATTGTTACCGGTGACATTTGTGCCACCTGTAGCATTACGAACATTACCACCTCTGTTATTGCTGTAATGAGAGGTAGAACTGCTTTGCGAACTGCCGCCGGTTTTACCTGCGCCGCCTTTCGCACCGCCACCTTTACCGGAAACGGTCATAATGGTTCTTGCTGCCATTGCCGCCATCATAAGACCTCTGCCGGTACCGAGGGGATCTCCCGTAACCGCAGGATTAAGTCCGATTTTGGAAATGAGTTGATCGGCTTTTCTTGCTGTTTTCGCAATACCCACAACAAGCAGACACCAAGGCAATACAAGGGCACCTGACGGCATTGTTGCAAGTGCAGAAAGTATCAGTTTTAAGAACAGCACATTCATTACCATCATTACTACCATAGAAGCGTATGTACGGATATAACTCGTACAAATATCCTTTGTGGATTTACTTCCACCCATAGCAAGTCCTACGGGCATAAGCAAGGTAAGAATAGCCACAACAACATATCTTTCTGCAATTTCAAAGAACAGTTTTAAAAGCTGAAAACCGAGAATAAAGCCGATTATGATAACAAGTAGCCACGAAGCACCAAGGCCTGAAAACATACTATCGCTCGGCATTGTAAGAGTGATATTGCCAGGAATTCCAAGCAAATCAATTACTCTTTTGCCTATAGACAATCCAATTTCACATATATCTCCCGAAAAGATAAGGAGAAAGCCAAATAGGAATGTTCTAAGCAGCAGTATTGCCGGTGATTCAGTTTCAAAGCCGAACCCTGCAAACATCGCTTTCATACACTGAAACGCACAGTTACCTATGAGTAAGCCCCAGCCGACAGCAACAAAAATACCGTAAAGGTCAACAACGATAGGTACACTATCTTCAAAGAACGTTAAATCTGTGCTCATAATACCGAGCAACGCATTGGCGCAATAGGACATAAGATCTAAAAACAAACCATATATCCATTGCATAAGTCCTTGTAAAATACCTTCAAGAATAGGACATCACCTGCCTTTCGGAGTAGGTACTGCGTTAAGGCAGCACATTGTATCCTTCAAAAAGCGGTACGACATAAGCGATAAATGCACCGATACCGTTAATTACCGCCCACGCTATCCATATTCTTTTAAGCCAGTCCCAGCTTTGGTCAACCTTATGCTGATTATTCGACATCTTTGCACCGATGACAGCAATCGCAGACATCAGTGCTGCCAGAACGGTTGAAATTCCGGCAATGTGGGTATATACGTCACGGATAATATTATCCGCAACCTCAAACATATCTTCTCCCGCCGCAAATGCCGTGAGTGATGTTGCTGAAATTAGCATCATCATCATTACGGACAGAATCAGAATCTTTTGCCATTTTTTCATATAGCGCCTCCTAATTCACTTTGGATTATATAAAACTCCCTTGCGGTCTCAGGTGCAACATTTGTTGCTTGTTCGTGCTTTTACAGTCCATCCTCATCTGTATCATCACCTTCCTTGGCGGAAACACCATCAAGGTATTTACCAAATGCAGAAATGAACTCATTGCAATAGCATTTGAGCGCATCGGGAACGGCAGGTAGAAGCATTACTCTCTCGGGCACCTGCCATTCCAAAAAGCCATATAGGAAAGCTATATACAGGAAAAAGCCGTAGTAATCTTTTCGATCACATAGTTTTTGCAAGGTATCCTTTGTAGCACCTGTGCCACCGGGACGGCGACGCATCTTCTTATCCAATTTCATAAAAAAGGATCTCGAAACGTTTACCGTCATTGTCCCGATTGCCGCAGTTGCAGGATTACCTTTTTCGGTCAAAAGCCCAAGCTCTGTCATTCTGGCTCTGGCACTTTTGATTTGCTTTTCATCGGCTGTTACATTGATGATTTCGGAAAAATCAATGTGGGAAAGATAATATTTTTTCATACCTAAACCTCTTTTCTAAAATTAGTTTCTTGCCTTGCGGTTATAGATACAAAGTCCTACGAGAGCCAACAGTGAGAGAACAAGCAAGGTAAACCAAAGTCCCATATTGCTGTTATCTCCGGTCTGAGGACTTGTGGGTGTATCAGGCTTAGGCGGAATCTTCTTATTGGTCACTTCAAAAGTGAGTGTTTTTTCGTGCTCGGTAATTTCAACCGAGATAACTTCTTCATTCTTGTAGTAACCGTCCTTTTGAGTCAGCTCTTTCAGTTCGTATTTACCAAAGCAGATATTCTCAAAGAGGAGTTCGCCTTTATCATCCGTAACGCCCTTTGCAATTTCCTTACCTTCGAGGTCATACAGACAGAATTCAACACCAGAAAGGAGTTCGCCGGAATCAGCATCCTTTTTGATAATCTTCACATTACCCTTGATTTGCTGGTTATTAAAGCCAACACCAGCTTCATTTTCAACGACTACGATTTCTCCGTTCTCACGAATTTCAAAATAGTGATAACCGTCGTCTTTAACAAAACCTACAGGTGCAGTTTTTTCGTAAAGGAAGTATCCGCCGTAACGGATTTCTGTCATAGAATAGATACCCGTTTCGGTTTCGGTCAGCTCTCCGATAAGCGTATCCGTTTCAGCGTTAAAGTCACCGCTTTTATCGGTATCTGCATATACCTCAAAAATGGCTCCACTAAGCTTGTTTTCGGGATATTCTTTGTCGATTTTTGTCGTTGTTACGCTGCCTTTGATTACCTCATTAATAAATCCTACTCCTGCCTCATTTTCAACGGTAACTACAGCACCGTTTTCACGGATTTCAAAGTAATAGTAACCATCATCTTTAAGGAAACCTTCAGGTGCTGTTTTCTCATAAAGAAAATATCCGTTATAGCGGAGATTTTCCATAGTGTGAAGACCGTTTTTACCTTCGGTCATTTCGCCAACGAGTAGGTCAATTTCTGCATCAAACACCTTGTTACCGTCAACATCGACATAAACCTCAAATATTGCACCTGATAGGGTGTTTTCGGGGTAATCCTTATCGACCTTGATAGTCTGAACAAATCCAACTATAAACTTGTTTTCAATAACAAGTTTAACGATTTCTCCATCCTCATCAATCACAACGTCAAAGTTGTTTTCGTTGAGAACAAAAGCAGGTGCCGCTTTGATTTCACGAACGATATATTTTCCGTATGGAACATTCTCGAAAAGGAAGACACCGATTTCATTAGATTCACAGGTGAGAATTGCAAATTCTTCTGTAAACTCTGTTGCGTCTGCACGGAACAAACCAAAGAGGGCTCCGCAGATGGTAAAGCCATCTTCATCAA
>JAZOCX010000130.1:0-3388 GCA_045596725.1 Eubacteriales bacterium | reverse complement strand
GAACGCATATGAACCTCTTTGGCTCCGTTGTCATACAAAAACTCAACCGTTTCCCGAAGTTGAGTTCCCCGCACGATCGAATCGTCAACAAACAAAAGACTCTTGTCCTGAATCAATTCGTGAACGGGAATCTGTTTCATTTTTGCAACCTTATTACGTTCCGACTGCTTCGATGAAGTAAAACTTCTCGACCAAGTCGGCGTGTATTTAATAAAGGCACGAGCAAACGGAACGGGGCTTTCATTGGCATAACCGATAGCGTGAGGCGTACCCGAATCAGGCACACCGCCGACATAGTCCACATTCATCGTGTTATTGAGCGCTTTATCATTTCGTGCTAATATCTGTCCGTTGCGATAGCGCATCACTTCCACGTTAACACCCTCATAGGTCGAGGTAGGATAGCCGTAATAACTCCACAGAAAAGCACAAATTCTCTTTTTCTTTTGAGGCGCCGCCAACTGCGTCATACTGTCGCAGGTAAGTTCCACAATCTCGGCAGGCCCAAGTTCTTCTACGTCATCATAGCCTAATTTCTTATAGGCAAAAGACTCAAAGGAAACGCAATATCCGTTCTCGTTCTTGCCGATCAGCATAGGCAAGCGACCAACCTTATCCCGAGCCGCAATGATGCTGCCGTAATCGGTCAAAATCAAAATAGCCGCCGTACCCTCAACAACATCCTGTGCAAATTGAATGCCCGAAACAAAATCACCCTTCATACTGATAAGCGAAGCTACCAGCTCAACGGAATTGACCTTGCCACCGGTCATTGCATCAAAATGTCCGCCGTCGGAAAGATACTGAGCAATCAAATCATCCGCATTGTTTACGGTACCTACCACACAGATAGCAAAGGTACCCATGCTGGAACGAATCAATAACGGCTGAGGATCGCCGTCGCTGATGCATCCGATTGCGGCCGTACCCTGCATATCTTCAAAGACGTGCTCAAATTTCGTACGAAAAGGCGCATTGGCAATATTATGGATTTCTCTTTGCAAACCGACCACTTTATCGTAAACGGCCATACCACCGCGACGAGTACCCAAATGGGTATGATAGTCGGTGCCGAAAAAGACATCTTCAATTGCATCATTTCGACAAACTGCGCCAAAATAGCCACCCATGGAATTGCCTCCTGTGTTTATTCTCCGAGAATACGTTTCATCATTTCCTGATAGGCACCTTCTACGTTGCCCATATCTCTGCGGAAACGATCCTTGTCCAATTTTTCATGCGTGTCGCTATCCCAGAAACGGCAGGTATCGGGCGAGATCTCATCGGCCAATACGATCGTGCCGTCGGAAAGACGACCAAATTCCAATTTGAAGTCAACGAGGTCAACGTTCAGCTTCTTAAAGAACGCCTTCATCACTTCGTTGGTCTTAAACGCCATATTCTTAATGGTTTCGATTTCAGCCTTGGTTGCAAGCTTCAAAGCAAGTGCGTGATAATCGTTGATCAGAGGATCGCCCAAGTCATCGTTTTTATAGGAAAACTCAATGGTAGGCTCATCAAAAACAATACCCTCTTCTACACCGTAACGCTTAGCAAAAGAACCGGCGGAAATATTACGGATGATAACTTCCAGAGGAACGATGGTAACCTTTTTAACCAGCGTCTCTCTCTCGGAAAGCTCCTCAACAAAATGAGTAGGAATTCCTTCCTTTTCAAGCTGCTGCATCATATAGTTGGTAACACGGTTATTGATAGCGCCTTTGCCTGCAATCGTGCCCTTTTTAAGTCCGTTAAAAGCCGTGGCATCATCCTTATAAGATACGAGCAAAACCTCAGGCATATCGGTAGCAAATACACGCTTTGCCTTTCCTTCGTAAAGCATTTCTTTCTTTTCCATAACAATTCTCCTCTATCATCAATTAAATTTAGCAGAAATCATAGCGTCCTTTTCAAGGACCTTATTGGCATCACTTACTCGCTTAGCATCAAGCTTTGCGGCAAGGTCTTTATCCTCAACGGCAAGGATCTGTGCCGCAAGCAAAGCCGCATTCACACCGCCGTTAATGGCAACAGTTGCCACAGGTATACCGGGAGGCATCTGAACAGTAGAAAGCAAAGCATCCATTCCGTCAAGATTAGAAGATTTGCAAGGGATGCCGATAACCGGCAAGGTCGTATTTGCCGCCACAGCCCCGGCTAAATGCGCCGCCATACCGGCAGCCGCAATCATTACACCAAAACCCTTTTTGCGGGCAGTTACCGAAAATTCTCTCGCCTGCTCAGGGGTGCGGTGCGCTGAATATACGTGAACCTCAAAAGGAATATCTAAGCTTTTGAGGGTATCCATCGCTTTTTCGAGAATGGGCAGATCACTATCACTTCCCATAACAATTCCAACTTTTTTCATTGGATGACCTCCTAAAAAAGAATAAAAGGGCGCACTAATCTTCCAAAGAGAAAAGTGCGCCCAGACGGTCGGCATTAACCATTGTTTTTTTGTTCCTCTGTGGTGCTCCACAATAACTCCGTCAGTAACAAAAAACAACCTAAATTGACACTATGATTATACATCAAATGGCTCGTGAGTGTCAAGGCGCACTTATGATTTCTCGTTATTTCATCGCTGTAGTTTTTTCTTTTTGAATTACATCATGAGCGCCGCCTTCAACGATACTCGTAGCACTGACAAGTGTAAGCTTCGCCTTGCTCTGCAACTCGGGAATAGACAAAGCACCGCAGTTGCACATCGTCGAACGAACCTTGTTCAAGGTAAGAGCCACGTTGTCTTTGAGGGAACCGGCATAAGGCACGTAAGAATCAACACCTTCTTCGAAGGAGAGCTTCTTATCACCGCCAAGGTCATATCTCATCCAGTTACGGGCACGGTTAGAACCTTCACCCCAGTATTCCTTATAATAGGTTCCGCCAATGTTAACTTTATTGGTGGGACTTTCATCAAAGCGGGCAAAATAACGACCCAGCATAACAAAGTCAGCACCCATTGCTAAAGCAAGGGTTACGTGATGATCGTAAACAATACCGCCATCCGAACATACGGGAACGTAGATGCCCGTCTCTTCAAAGTAGCGATCTCTTTCGGCACATACTTCAATCAAGGCCGTTGCCTGACCGCGACCGATACCCTTCGTTTCACGGGTAATGCAGATGGATCCACCGCCGATACCAACTTTGATAAAGTCAGCCCCGCAATCCGCCAAGAAACGGAAACCTTCGGCATCAACAACGTTGCCGGCACCCACCTTTACGCTATCGCCGTAATGTTCACGGATGCACTCAATGGTAAGTTTCTGCCATTCGGAGAAGCCTTCGGAGGAGTCAATGCACAGTACGTCGGCACCCGACACAACAAGAGCAGGAACACGCTCGGCATAGTCGCGGGTATTGATACCGGCGCCTACAACGTAAC
>JAZOCX010000129.1:0-1898 GCA_045596725.1 Eubacteriales bacterium | reverse complement strand
GCACTGCATGCCCCGTTCCCCATTGCTTTATTCTTCCCTCGGGGACGGTATAACCGCCGGGCAGATCGTCAATGCTTTGAAAACAGTATTCCACCGCTATTTTACGACCGATTCTGTTGCCGACCGTTTCCTTAAATATTTCGAGGTTCTCTTCCTTTATTATAAATACTACCTTATCAAAGCCCGCACGCATCGCATCGTACACGGTATAATCCAGTATGAACTCACCGTTGGGGCCTATGGGATCAAGCTGCTTCAGACCGCCGTAGCGGCTTCCCATTCCGGCAGCCATAACTAATAGAGTCATAAATGCACCTCCAGATTTATATGTTCATCTTACAGTATTTTTTGATTAAAGTAAAGAGTTATAGCTAAAAATATTGACATTTAATTCCGAAAATCGTATAATAACTACTCAGTTAAAACAGTCGTGATTTTGGAGGTTGCTATGGACAGACAGGTTAATATAGGAGTTATCGGTCTCGGAGCGAGGGGATTAGGGCTTCTCAAGGTGCTTTTTGGCCTCATGCAGGAAAAAGGAATCGTCAAGGTCACCGCTGTGTGTGATTACTACTCCGACCGTGCCGAGGCAGGTGCCGCTTTCATCGAGGAAAAGTTTGGTTACCGCCCTCTTTGCACTACCGATTGGCACGAAGTGATTAACTGTGATGACGTCGAGGCGGTTATGGTGCTTACGGCGTGGGAGTCACACGTTGATATATGCACCGCTGCTATGTATGCGGGAAAGAAGGTTGGCGTTGAGGTCGGCGGCGCATATTCCATCGAGGATTGCTACCGTCTTGTGCGCGCCTACGAGGAAACCGGTATTCATTGTATGATGCTGGAGAATTGCTGCTACGGCAGGCGTGAGCTTATGGCCCTCAATATGGCTCGTTTGGGAGTATTCGGTACTGTTGTCCACTGTGAGGGCGGCTATCTTCACGACCTTCGTGAGGAAATCGTTAACGGTGATATAAACCGTCACTACCGTCAACGTAATTATATGAATCGCAACTGCGAAAATTATCCTACACACGAGCTCGGACCTATTATGCAGGTTCTTGATATAAACCGAGGAAACAGGTTTGTCAGCCTTTGCTCTGTCGCTTCCTGCTCAAAGGGACTCGCTGAGTATGCAGCTGAGCATAGAGGAGCTGACCACGAGCTTGCAAAATTCAATTACGCCCAGGGCGATGTTGTTACTACTATTATTAAATGCGCACACGGACAGACGGTTGTCATAAAGCTCGATACCACGCTTCCTCGAATTTATTCCCGTGGATTTACAGTAAGAGGCACAAAGGGAATGTACGCCGAGGACGGCGATTACGTTCATCTTGACGGTGAGTCCGAGTTTTCGCCTCTAAAGGATAAAATCGGCAACGCTGAGTCGTACGCCGAGAAATATGAGCACCCCCTCTGGAAGGAATACCGCAATAATCCTATCGGAGGCCATGACGGTATAGATTGGCTGGTATATAACGCATTTATTGAATCTGTGCGTGATAACACCGTGCCCCCCATCGATACATACGATACTGCAGTGCTTATGGCGATCAGCCCTCTTAGTGAGCAATCTGTTGCAATGGGTGGCGCACCTGTGGCAATTCCCGATTTTACCTGTGGACGTTGGATAGAGGGTCTTGAAAAAGGTTTCCCCGAAAGCGGTAAATATTCCCTCAAAAAATAAGCAAAGTTAACTCAAACTTTATGTAAACCTATTGCGCTGCAAGGCTTTTCAGCCCTTTTTCAAAAAAGTAAAAAATAAATAAAAAAATTTGAAAAAAAGGGTTGACAAAGGGGGATGAGTATGGTATTATAGTCGAGCGCCCGCAAGAAACGGGAGGCGAACGGACATTGAAAATTGAACAACAGAAGTACTAAGTATAAAGTACGAG
>JAZOCX010000128.1:0-2835 GCA_045596725.1 Eubacteriales bacterium | reverse complement strand
GATACTGATAAATGCAAGTAGTGTCCATCTTACCCAAAAGCCATTTCCGTTAATAATTATATTTGGATTGAATGTTGTCATATATTTTACCTCATCTCATTTTATAAATACATTATAATATAATAATACAATTTTGCAAAGTCTATTGCAAATAGTATTGTGTAATAAATTAAAAGATATTAAAATAGCGATACAACCGATTGATTGTATCGCTATTGGTCGAGGCGACAGGATTTGAACCTGCGGCCTCTGCGTCCCGAACGCAGCGCTCTACCAAACTGAGCCACGCCTCGATACTATCAACAAGCAAAGAGTATTATACGATTGCAAAAGAAAAATGTCAAGCGATTTTAAGGAAAAGCCCGAATGTTCATTCGGGCTTTTGGCGCGCTTGAAGGAATTCGAATCCCCGACCTTCCGCTTAGGAGGCGGACGCTCTATCCTGCTGAGCTACAAGCGCATAATCAATGCGTCTATTGTACTCCACTCCCCTATCTTTGTCAACCACGCAAAAACTGCGGCTCTGTGCCGCAGTTTATAATATGAGTAAATATATCAAAGCCAACACCAGGAGCATATCATTACATCCGTTTAATAAGAGAACCGCCAAAACGGCAAGCACTATCATCGTGTCTGCCTCAAATTTTATTAGCTTTTTAGTCTCTGCTTTTTGCGGATGATTTGCTTTTTGCGCCGTCTGCTTTGCTCTTGCTATTGCTTCCTGTTGCATCTGATACAGATCCCCGCCCATGAATTCACTTTCCATTCTCTTTTTGTCCTTTCAAATAAAGTGAAACTAATTGACCGATTTGTAATAAGCGAATAACCTCTTCCATCTTTTCGCCTTTTTCGGTCGCCATAAAAGGTTTAAGAGCACGCAAAAGCCGAGATCGATCATCCTCGCCACCCAGGGATTTCATCAATGCGCCGACACTTGAAAGATCGACGCTTTGATTTCCCTTAAAACTTTGAGCTACACCCTTTATGAGATCAACATTCTTATCATCCTCCAAGAATGCCGTTAATTTTGAGGCTATATCTTCCATTAAAGTTCACCTAATATTTTTGCAAGATTCTTCTTGGCTTTTTCACTGCTTAAAATCATCTGTAAAATCTGAGGATTATCCATAACTTGCTTTAATTTATTAAAATCACTGTCAGACAGCCCGTTCACCATAGCTGAAATTTTATCTTTATCCTGCAACAAACTATTGATCTTGTTACCGTCTTCTCCTAAATCATCGCATATTTTTTTTGCCGTATCCTTTAACGTATTTTCATTTTCAATACGAAAGCGCTCTAAATATTCTCTGCGGTCTTCCACCATAATTCCCCCTTTCATACACTAATACTATATGCTCTCACATCCTATTTCTTGACATAAAAAAGAACCCCCTAAGGGGTTCTCTTATTTTTCCGTTACCGTCGTAATGTTCGTTCCGTCGCAGGTAAAAATAATCGTACCGTCAGTGTCTGTTCTATAAAGAGTTGCGCCTGCCTCACGAATGCGAGTGATGACTTCCTCATGAGGAAACGATTCAGAAGTGTTTTTAGCAAGCGTAATCACGGCATAGTCGGGCGAAACCATTTCTAAAAATTCTTTTGATGTGGCTGAGTTACTTCCGTGATGAGCAATTTTTATAACATCAGCATCAATATTATAGCGAAAAGCCATCAGCTCACGCTCCACCACTTCACCTGCATCTCCCATAAACAGAAAAGAACGCTCACCATATGTAATTTTTACAACAACTGAACCGTTATTTTCGTCCTTGTATGTTTCACGGTTGGGTGATAGTAATTCGATTGAAAGACCATCATCATTATGTAGTTGTGTAGCGCCAAGCACCCAGAAGATCGGTGTCTCCGAAGAAATTATCCCAAAATCTTCTATTGAGTTAACCTTGGGCAAAATAATCTGACCAATTTCGTATCGTGAAATAACACCCGACAGACCGCCAATGTGGTCGGAATGAGGATGAGTAGCCACAAGATAATCAATTTTCTTAATGGAAAGCCGATCGATATAAGATGTTATCTGTTTAACACTTTCACTCGTTGCCGTATCAATCAGCATTACTTTGCCATTGGGAAGTTCAAGAATAATGGAATCCGCTTGACCAACGTCAAGAACGTGTACACGCAACTGATCGTTATCATTCATTGGCCCATTATAGGAATTGTTGCAAAGGTATGCTACAAACAAACCAATCAAAACAACTGCACCAATGACCCAAGGAGCCACTTTTCTTATGCTATTATTCACTGACCAATTGCTCCACCGCAACACTTAATTTGTCAACAAGATCCATTACCTGCACCAGAGACTCGGCACGTGCCATAATATAAAGTTTAACCTTAGGCTCAGTGCCGGAAGGACGAATATAGATACGACTGCCACCCTGCAAATCAAAAGCAAGAATGTCAGCCTTAGGAAGATTGTCAACTCCCTTGTTATAGTCGTACACACCTTCAACCGAGAGTCCGGCCATACTTATGGGCGGATTCTTTAACAGTTCCTTCATGCGCTTGCTGAGTTTTTCTTTGCCGGTCAAAGGATCAAGAGATAATCCAATCGTCTTTTCACGGTAATAGCCGTACTTTTCGTACAGTTCATGTAACACATCGATGAGATCAAGGCCTTTTTTATGATAATGCAAGGCCATATCCGATACAATCATAGAAGCATATACGGCATCCTTATCGCGAGCATAACTAGCACCAAGGAAACCGTAGCTCTCTTCAAAACCAAAGAAGAATTTGCGGCCTGCTTTATCCTCTAACAAGTCAATTTGCTGGCCGATATATTTAAATCCCGTCAAAACGTCGACAAGT
>JAZOCX010000127.1:0-1858 GCA_045596725.1 Eubacteriales bacterium | reverse complement strand
CAACATCTTTAATCGGATCAATTGTATGAATAACAGCGGTTTCATCAATATGTTTGGGTAGCGGCAATTGAACCAGAATACCATTTACTCGATTATCGTTATTTAACTGCTTTACAAGAGTAATTAATTCTTCTTGTGTGGTGCTTTCGGGTAATGCATATTCAAAAGATTCAATTCCAACATCAGCACATGCCTTTTTCTTATTGGCGACATAAACTTTTGATGCACTGTCTTCCCCAACTATGATTACTGCAAGCCCTACCGAAATTCCCTTCTGTTTTAAGGCATCAACTCGTTCACGTATATCCGAGCGACAGCTTGCCGCGATTGCTTTACCGTCAATTATCATTGCCATTTTCATTTTCCTCCGAGGTTTTCGCTTCCTGTTCTCCATACATGGGAACGTATCCGTCATCTTTTACGGATTCTTTTTTGCTTACACGTTCTTCATATTCAAAACTAACTGTTCCAAGCTTTTTCGCTTCGATCAGCTTAACAATTAAGACAAACAAGCTAATAGCTAATGCCGTAAAAGCAACAATTTGGTGGATGGGTAATGAACCTAACGTTTCGATATATTTCGTATCACGGAGCCCTTCCATCCAGCCTCGGCCAAGCCCGTACCACCCCATATACATCACGGCGATCTGACCAGGGAACTTTCGCCACTTTTTAGAGACAAAATGCAAAATAAGGAAACCTACTAAATTCCACAAGATCTCATACAAAAACAAGGGGTGTACTGTTTTATTATTAATTTGCATTCCCCAAGGCAAGGCCGTTGCGACACCGTAAACTTCACGATTAATAAAGTTACCGATTCTACCAACCATTTGTCCAATCAAAAAGCCCAAGGAGACAAGATCTAATACGTTACCAAGACGGAGTTTTTTGTGGCGACAAAAGAAAATGACATAGATACCCACAAAAACGATGCCGCCATAAATGGCTAAGCCACCCTGGCGAATCTTGAAAATATCCAAAAAGGAGTTAATTTCACCGGCAGGAGCAAAGGCGCAATACCACAGACGGGCACCGATGATGCCGATAGGCACACCGAAAATCAGTCCGTCAAGAAGATCATTAATCGTAACTCCGAATTGCTTGGCTCTGCGACTGCAATATATGTACGCCAGCAAAACGCCGATGCATATGCATATTGCATAATAGAAAATATTAATGCCAAATACCGTAAAATAGTTCGGAAAATCCAAATGGATACCTAACCGCGGAAATGAAATTGGCAAATCTCCGATGTTAATCATAACAATAACCTCCTAATTATACCGGTTCGATCACCGACAAGGTACAATGATCGTCCTGATAATGTTCTTTTAACCACGCATAGCAATCATCCACCGATACGCTATCGTAAATTTTCATATAATCCTCAAAACTTACACCCAAAAACGCTAAGTCAATAAAGGTGAGCGCTGTATTTTCAACGCTGTTTAACTTTCGTAAAATACGACCGTATATTTTGTTCTTCACTCGCTTAAAATCATCAACATTCAAGCCGTTATCCATAGCGTTATGGATAACATTTTGAATTTTATCGAGTAGTTGATCGGGTTTATCGGATTGTCCAACAATCAAACTAGCGCCGAATCCCGTTCCGCAATAATATCCTACCGAAAAGTTATCATTAATCAGTCCATCACCATAGGCTTCTTCAAAAAACTCACCCGAACGACCAAAGAGCATATCGAGCACCATTTCTGACATAGCCTCTTTTTTTACGGCATCTACACCTATGGTTGAAACAGGATCTTTATATCCGACCATAAACTGTGTTTTTGCAACCGAATGTTTTTCAACGACACGCTTTTCTTTAACGCAATTCGGTTCATCCGGCATA